>DASQOS010000346.1:0-2662 GCA_035644375.1 Rhizobacter sp. | reverse complement strand
AGAACACGTCGTTCGGCATGCCGCGCAAGGTCGCGCCCAGCACCGCGCCGAGCACGCCCAGTGGCACCACCAGCATCACCGAGAACGGGATCGACCAGCTCTCGTACAGCGCCGCGAGGCACAGGAACACCGCCAGCATCGAGAAGCCCAGCAGCATCGCCGCCTGCGAGCCCGACAGCAGCTCTTCGCGCGACAGCCCGGTCCATTCGAACGCGAAGCCGGGCGGCAGCTGTTCGGCCAGGCGCTGCATCTCCTGGATCGCGTCGCCGGTGGCATGGCCGGGCGCGGCATCGCCGGCGATGCGCATCGTCGGGTAGCCGTTGTAGCGCACGGTCTGCACCGGGCCGGTGATCCAGTGCGTGGTGGCCACCGCCGACAGCGGCACCAGCTTGCCCTGCGCGTTGCTCACGTTGATGCGCAACAGGTCGTCGGTCTGCATGCGGCCCGGCGCGTCGGACTGCACCACCACCCGCTGCATGCGGCCGGCGTTGGGGAAGTCGTTGACGTAGGTCGAGCCGAGTGCGGTCGACAGCGCGGTGTTGATGGCGTCGAACGAGATGCCGAGCGCCGCAGTCCGGTCGCGGTCGATGTCGAGCTGCAGCTGCGGCGCGTCTTCCAGGCCGTCGGGGCGCACGCCGGCCAGCACCTTGCTCTTGGCCGCCAGGCCCAGCATCTGGTTGCGCGCGGCCAGCAGCGCGGCGTGGCCGTTGCCGCCGCGGTCCTGCAGGCGGAAGGTGAAGCCGGTGGCGGTGCCGAGTTCGGGGATCGACGGCGGGCTCAGCGCGAAGATGAAGGCGTCGCGCACCTTGGACAGCGCACCGAACGCGCGGCCGGCCAGCGCCTGCGCCGTGTGGCCCGCGCCCTTGCGTTCGTCCCAGGGCTTGAGCGTGACGAAGGCGAGTGCCGCGTTCTGCCCGCTGCCCGAAAAGCTGAAGCCCAGCACGCTGACCATCTTGTCGACCTCGGGCTGGCTGAGAAAGAAGCCCTCGGCCTGCTGCATCACCGCGAGCGTGCGCTGCTGCGTGGCGCCCGGCGGCAGCTGCACGTTGGCGAGGAGGTAGCCCTGGTCTTCGTTGGGCAGGAACGAGGCCGGCATGCGCAGGAACATGAAGGCCACGATGCCAACCACCACCCCGAACACGAGCAGCACGCGGCCGGTGCGCTTGAGCAGGCGGCCGACGAGGCTTTCGTAGCCTTTGGCGGTGCCGGTGAAGCCGCGGTTGAACCAGCCGAAGAAGCCGCCCTTGGTGTGCTTGTGGCCGGCCTCGACCGGCTTCAGGAAGGTGGCGCACAAGGCCGGCGTCAGCGACAGCGCGAGAAACACCGAGAACAGCATCGAGCTCACCATCACCAGCGAGAACTGGCGATAGATGTTGCCCACCGAGCCGGCGAAGAAAGCCATCGGCACGAACACCGACACCAGCGTCACCGTGATGCCGATCAGCGCGGCGGTGATCTGGCCCATCGCTTTTTTCGTCGCCTCGCGCGGCGACAGGCCCTCTTCGCTCATGATGCGTTCGACGTTCTCGATCACGACGATGGCGTCGTCGACCAGGATGCCGACCGCCAGCACCATCGCGAACATGGTCAGCACGTTGATCGAGAAGCCGAAGGTCAGCATCGTGCCGAACGCGCCCATCAGCGCTACCGGCACCACGATGGTCGGGATCAGCGTGTAGCGGATGTTCTGCAGGAACAGGTACATCACGATGAACACCAGGATCACCGCCTCGACCAGGGTTTCGACCACCTGGCTGATGGAGATCTTGATGAAGCGCGAGCTGTCGTACGGGATGTCGTACTTCATGCCCTGCGGGAAGTACTTGGACAGCTCGCCCATGCGCTGGTGGATGGCGGTGGCGGTGGCCAGCGCGTTGCCGGTGGGTGACAGCTGCACGCCGATGCCGGTGGACGGTTTGCCGTTCAGGCGCGCCGAGCGGCTGTAGTCCTGGCCGCCGAGCTCGAGCCGCGCGACGTCGCGCAGTCGCACCGACGAACCGTCGGTGTTGGCGCGCAGCACGATGTTGCCGAACTGCTCGGTGCTGTTGAGCTGGCCCGGCACCACCACGGTGGCGCTGATCAACTGGCCGGCGACGATCGGCAGGTCGCCGATCGTGCCCGACGAGACCTGCGCGTTCTGCGCGCGGACCGCGTTGTTGACGTCGTTCGGCGTCAGGTTGTAGCCCACCAGTTTGGCCGGGTCGACCCAGACGCGCATCGCGCGTTCGGTGCCGAACAGCAAGGCCTGGCCGACGCCCGGGATGCGCTGGATTTCAGGCAGCACGTAACGCGACGCGTAGTCGCCCAGCGCCACCGGGTCCATGCCCGGACCGTCGCCCGACAGGATGGTGAACAGCAGGAAGTTGCCGCGCGCCTTGTCGACACGCACGCCCTGCTGCGTCACCGCCGACGGCAGGCGCGGCGTGGCGCGGCTCAGGCGGTTTTGCACGTCGACCTGCGCCAGCGCCGGGTCGGTGCCCGACTCGAAGGTGACGGTGATCGTGCCCGAGCCATTGGCCTGGCTCACCGACTCCATGTAGATGAGGCCGGGCGAGCCGTTCATTTCCTGCTCGATGACGCTGATCACGCTGTCTTCCAGCGTTTGCGCCGACGCACCCGGGTAGGTGGCGGTGACGACGATGGACGGCGGTGCGACGGTCGG
>DASQOS010000345.1:0-12373 GCA_035644375.1 Rhizobacter sp. | reverse complement strand
CGCGGGAGCCCCTCGCTCGACGAGTACGGCAGAATCCGCCGCACGACCACTTCTTCAATTGCCCATGCAGACGTTCTTCCCGCTGGCTGCGGCCGTGGCCGCCTACCTCATCGGTTCACTGTCGTTTGCGGTGATCGTCAGCCAAGTGATGGGACTGAACGACCCGCGCAGCTACGGCTCCGGCAACCCCGGCGCCACCAATGTGCTGCGATCGGGCAACAAGCTGGCCGCGGTGCTGACGCTGCTGCTGGACGGGTTGAAAGGGTTTCTGCCGGCCTGGGCCGTGGCGCAATGGGGCGCGGCCTACGGGCTGGGCGAGGGCAGCGTCGCCCTGGCGGGCCTGGCGGCGTTTCTCGGCCACCTGTGGCCGGTGTTCTTCAGGTTCAAAGGCGGCAAGGGCGTGGCCACCGCGGCCGGCGTGCTGTTCGCCTTCAACCCGTGGCTCGGCCTGGCGACACTGGCCACCTGGGTCCTCATCGCGGTCTTTTTTCGCTACTCGTCGCTGGCCGCCCTCGTGGCCGCCCTGTTTGCGCCGTTCTACCAACTGCTGATCTGGGACAAGGGGCCGGTCGCGATGGCCATCGGCGTGATGTCCTTGCTGCTGATCTGGCGCCATGGCCCCAACATGCAGAAGCTGCTCGCAGGGACCGAAAGCAAGCTGGGGCAAAAATCCAGGGACCGAGCCGCCGCCAAGAGCGCGGCCGCCAAGCCGAAACAGCCACACGTTCAACCCGGAACCAAGTCATGACCCATGCCGTTCGGCGTTTCCATGTGGGAGACCGGCTGTCCGAGATGGCCATCCATCGCGGCACCGTCTACCTCGCCGGCCAGGTGCCCAGCGACGCCACACAAGACATTCGCGGCCAGACCCGGCAGGTGCTGGCCGCGATCGACCGGCTGCTGACCGAAGCACACACCGACAACGCCCACATCCTGATGGCGCAGATTTTTTTGGCCGACATGGCCGACTTGGCCGGCATGAACGAGATTTGGGAAGACTGGGTGGCGCCCGGCGACGCGCCGCCGCGTGCCACGGTGCAGGCCAGGCTGGCCATGCCCGAATGGAAGATCGAGATCGTCGTGACGGCGGCGCTGCAGGTCTGAAATGTGAGCCCCAAGGCCGCGCTGCGCGCGTCCGTCTCCCGAGGGGAGCCAAGCAAACTTGGGAACGGCCCGGCGTTTCCTTTAAAAATGCAGGCCGAGCGAGACCGTGTCGCCGCGGCCCTGGCGCACCAGCAGCGGCGTGTCGCCGGTCAGGTCGATCACGGTCGTGGGTTGCATGGGGCACGCTCCCGCCTGCACCAGCGCCTGCACCTGGCCTTGCAAGCGCTCGCGAATCTCGTCGGGGTCGTTCATCGGCTCGGTCTGGCCGGGCAAGAGCAAGGTGGTCGACAGCAAGGGCTGGCCGAAGATGTCCAGCAGGTCTTGCAGCATCTTGTGGTCGGGCACGCGCAGGCCGATGGTGCGGCGTGACGGGTGCGAGACGCGCCGCGGCACTTCCTTGGTGGCCTCCAGGATGAAGGTGAACGGCCCCGGCGTGCCCAGCTTCAGCAGCCGGTACTGCTTGTTGTCCACACGCGCGTAGTTCGACAGCTCGGACAGGTCGCGGCACAGCAGCGTCAGGTGGTGTTTGTCGTCCATGCCGCGGATGCGGCGCAGGTGCTCGGCGGCGCCTTTGTCGTCGAGGTGGCAGACCAGGGCATAGCTCGAATCGGTGGGCACCACCGCCACGCCGCCGGCGTGCAGGATTTGCGCGGCCTGTTTGAGCAGACGCACCTGGGGGTTGTCGGGGTGGACGTCAAAAAACTGCGGCATGGCGCGATTGTCCGCCGGGCGCTGCAGCGCGTCTGCGCTGCGGGTTTCAGCTCGGGCGGTGTACACGTTCGGCCAGCGCTTCCCAGACCGGGCTCAGTTTGGCCGGCAGCGGCGGCAGGGTGCCCAGGTCGATGTGGCTTTCGTCGGGACTGTGGAAGTCCGAGCCGCGTGAGGCCAGCAGGTCGAACTCGATCGCCATGTCGGCGTACTTCTCGAAGTCGGCTGCGTTGTGGCTGCCGGTGATCACCTCGACGCCTCTTCCGCCGTGGCTCTTGAATTCGCTGAACAGCGCGTACTCTTCATTGGCCGTGAACTTGTAGCGGCCCGGGTGGGCGATGACCGCCATGCCATGCGCCTGGGTGACCCAGCGCACCGCGTCGCCGAGCGCGGCCCAGCGGTGCGGCACGAAGCCGGGCTTGCCTTCCACCAGGTAGTTGTGGAAGACCTCGCGCGTGTCGCTGCACACGCCGCTTTCCACCAGGTGCCGCGCAAAGTGCGTGCGCGAGATCAGCTCGGGGTTGCCGACGTATCTCAACGCGCCTTCAAAGCTGCCGTGGATGCCGACAAGCGCCAGGCCTGCGGCCATTTCGCGGGCGCGTGCCTCGCGCCCGCCGCGCGTTGCAGACAGGCCGGCCACGAGCGCCGGGTCGCGCGCGTCGAAACCGAGCCCGACGATGTGCACCGTGGTGCCGGCGAAGGTGACCGAGATCTCGGTGCCGGTGAGGTAGGACATGCCGAGCTGCAGCGCCGCGGCGCACGCACGTTGCTGGCCACCGATTTCATCGTGGTCGGTCAGGGCCCAGAGCTCGACGCCGTTGGCATGCGCGCGTGCAGCCAGCACTTCGGGCTCCAGCGTTCCGTCGGAGACCACAGAGTGGCAGTGCAGATCGGCATTGAGAACAGTCACACGCGGATTGTAGGCAGCGGCCTCGCTGCTGATGCGAAGAGGGCTACTGTCAACCAGTGCTATTGGGATCTGACGCCGCATCGGCTTGCACCGATCAAGCTGCCGCTTCGACGATCATCTGAACCCGCTGCCGGCCGTTGTATTCGTCGACCCGCAGTTGGTAGGCCAGCGTCACGCGGTCGGCCAGGGGTTCGCTGCGGCCGAACCAGATCGCGTCGCGCAGCGTGCCGGCATGGCGCACGCTGAGCTTGAGGTGCTTTTCGCCGACCAGCCGTTGCGACACGATCTCGACCTCGTCGCAGAACACCGGCGCCTCGAAGGCCTGGCCCCACACCTGCGCGTCCAGTGTCTGAACGGTCTCGGTGTTGAAGTACTCGATGGGCAGCGGCCCGTCGGTGAGCAGCGTGCGCGACAAGGTGGCGGCGTCCAGCCACTCGCCCGCCACCTGCTGGAACGCGCGGTCGAAGGTGGCGAAATCGCCGAGCGCGAGCGTGCAGCCGGCCGCCATGGCGTGGCCGCCGAACTTTTGCAGCACACCCGGGTGGCGCTTGCTCACCAGATCGAGTGCGTCGCGCAGGTGAAAACCGGCGATGGAGCGGCCCGAGCCCTTGAGCGCACCGTCTTGTCCGCGCGCAAACACGAAGGTCGGCCGGTGCAGCCGGTCTTTCAGGCGCGACGCGACGATGCCGACCACGCCTTCGTGAAAGTCGGGGTCGTACAAGGCCAGCGCCGCAGGCGTGGTGTCCAGCCCGGTCGCGTTTTGCAGCAGCGTGTCCAACATGGATTCCGCCTGTTCGCGCATGCCGGTTTCCACATCGCGCCGTTCGCGGTTGATGCCATCCAGGGCCTGCGCGAGTTGCGTGGCGCGCTCCGCGTCGTCGGTCAGCAGGCATTCGATGCCGAGCGACATGTCCGCCAAGCGGCCGGCGGCGTTGATGCGCGGCCCCAGCGCAAAGCCGAAGTCGAAGCCGCTGGCCCGCCGCGCATCGCGCCCGGCCACCGCAAACAGCGCCGCCACGCCGGGCTGCATCTTGCCGGCACGAATGCGCTTGAGACCTTGTGCCACCAGGCGCCGGTTGTTGGCGTCGAGCTTCACCACGTCGGCGACCGTGCCGAGCGCCACCAGGTCGAGCAGGCGGTCGAGTCGCGGCTGGGTCTCGGACGTGAACACGCCGCGCCTGCGCAGCTCGCTGCGCAAGGCCAGCAGCACGTAGAACATCACGCCCACACCCGCCAGGTTCTTGCTGCCGAAGGCGCAGTCGGGCTGGTTCGGGTTGACGATCACGGTGGCCGCGGGCAACACCACGGTGTTGCCTTCTTTGGCCGGCAGGTGGTGGTCGGTCACCACCACGTCGAGGCCGAGGGCGCGTGCATGCGCCACGCCGGCCAGGCTGGCGATGCCGTTGTCCACGGTCAGCACCACATCGGGCTTTTTCTGCATCAGCAGATCGACGATGGCGGGGGTGAGGCCATAGCCGTGGACGGCCCGGTCGGGCACCACGTGGTGCAGCGTGCCGGGCGCTGCCCCGAGCATCGCCAGGCCGCGCAATGCCACGGCGCACGCGGTGGCGCCGTCGCAGTCGTAGTCGGCGACCACGCACAGGCGTTTGCCGGCGGCCAAGGCGTCGGCCAGAAAATGGGCAGCGGCCGGCGCACCCAGCAGGTCGGCCGGTGACAACAGCTGCGCGACAGCGTCGTCCAGTTCGTCGCTGTGGCGCACGCCGCGCGCGGCAAACAGGCGTGCCAGCAGCGGGTGCACGCCGGCTTGTTCGAGCGCCCACACGGTGCGCGGCGGCGCATCGCGCCGGCCAATCAACGGTGAGACCTGAACCGAGGCGGCCATCAAAGGGCTTCGAGCAGCGCTGCGATCGCCGGCGGCCTGAAACTGGTGCTGATGCGCGACCAGAAACTGCGCGGCAGGGCCACAAAGCTTTGCGCGTGGCGTTCGCCGCACAGGGTGACGGCCAGGGCCTGCTTGCGGTCGGACCGGGTCAGTGCGTCGCGCAGCCGGCCCGCATCCAGTGCTTCCCAGGCCTTGCCCCAGGCCACCCAGTCGCCGCTCAACACGGGTGCACGCAGGCTGTTGTCGACGATCAGGCCCGCGGGTTCGATGCAGGGCTGGACACGGCCGCAGCCGCTCAGCCAGAACGAATTGACGGGCAGGGCGCCCATGCCCACGCGCACGTCGTTGAGCGGTTGCCGGTAAAGCAGCATTTGCGCCTCGTTTTGCAGCCGGCGCAGCTTGCTGGCCTGGGCGTTGGCAGGCATCCACAGGTCGATGCTGCGGCCGATCACGCGGTCCAGCGACGCCGTGGGCAGGCCGGCCAACGAGTCGTGCGCCGCATACCAGCGGTTGGGGCCGGCCCAGGCGACGTTCCAGCCTTCTGTCTCGAACAAGGGACGAATGGTCTCGAACAAGGTGCGCGACTCTTGCGCACTCAGGTGCAAGGCCAGCGGATCGGCCAGGCTGACGTGGTCGGTACCGACATGCCAGTGCACCGGGCTCAGCAGGCCCCAGGCCTGGTCCCCCACGTCGATGCCATCCTGGGCCGCAGCGCGTGCCGCCCACGGCAGGCAGCCATCTTCGGCCTGCCAGCCCAGGGTGCGGGCCAGGGCACGTTCGTGCGGCGGGGTCAGGCTGTATTCGTCAGTGCCGATCGGGTCGCTGGGGCTGAGGCGTGACAGCAACTTCGTCAGGTTCGGCAGTTGCAGCTGGCGCAGGGTGTGCCGGCCGGTTTCTGACAAGGTCGAGGCAAAAGAAATCAGAAGGTGCATTCGCGGATTATCGGTCGCCGGTGCGCGCCGCCGCTGCGCCACCCCAGGATTGTCACCGGGAGGTCATGCGCCGGCCACGACGCTGACACATGCCGTGCCGATCATGGGTGGCCATGCAAAGCGACGCCGCCTTCCTGCGCGCATGGACAGTCTCTGCTGCCCAGGCCGACAAGCTCGACGATGACGATGTTGTCGCTCGCAGGCACCGCTATCGCAGCGTCTGGATCTCCGACTTGCACATCGGCACGCCCGGTTTCCAGGCGGACGCTCTGCTCGATTTTCTGAAGCACGTGCACAGCGACCACTTGTTTCTGGTCGGCGACATCATCGATGGCTGGCAACTGCGCCGCAGCTGGTACTGGCCGCAGTCGCACAACGACGTGGTGCAAAAGCTGTTGCGCAAGGCGCGCAAGGGCACGCAGGTCATCTTCATCCCCGGCAACCATGACGAGTTCGCTCGGCGCTACGTCGGCAACAACTTCGGCGGCATCGACGTGGCCAACGACTGGGTGCATCGCACCGCGGACGGCCGTCTGCTGTGGGTCATGCACGGCGACCTGTTTGATGGTGTGGTGCAGTGCGCCAAGTGGCTGGCGCATGTGGGCGACTCGCTGTACGAGTTCACGCTCAAGCTGAACCGCCACCTGAATTCGCTGCGCGCACGCATGGGGCTGCCTTACTGGAGCCTGTCGAAGTACCTCAAGCTGAAGGTCAAGCGAGCCGTCAGCTACGTCGGTGATTTCGAAAATGCGGTGGCCCGAGAGGCGCGCAAGCGTGGCATGCACGGCGTCGTGTGCGGCCACATCCACCATGCGGAACTGCGCGACATCGACGGCATCGTCTACGCCAACGACGGCGACTGGGTCGAGAGCCTGACCGCCCTGGTCGAACATGCGGACGGCCGGCTGGAGATCATCGACTGGGCCGCCGAAATGCGCGGCCGCGAAGACCTGGCCTCGCTGCGTGCCGAGGCGCTGATTTGAAGGTGGCCCTGGTCACCGACGCCTGGGCACCGCAAGTCAATGGCGTGGTCACCACGCTGGTGGAACTGCATGCCGGGCTGCTGGCGCGGGACATCGAGGTGGCGCTGATCGAGCCCTCGACCTTCAAGCGCTTTGCCTGCCCGGGCTACCGCGAGATGGAACTGGCCTGGCGCCCGGCCAAGCAGGTGGCGCGCCTGCTCGAAGCCGCGCAGCCGGATGCGATTCACATCGCCACCGAAGGGCCGATGGGCAGTGCGGCGCGGGCCTATTGCCTGCGCCACAGACTGGCGTTCACCACCGCGTTTCACACGCGCTTTCCCGAGATCCTGGCGCATGCGCTGCGCCTGCCCGAGCGCTGGGGCTATGCGTGGTTTCGGCGCTTTCACGCGCCGTCCAGCGGTGTCATGGTGCCCAGCGCCGGTATGTACCGCATCCTGCAGGGCCACGGCTTCGCCGCGCTGCGGCGCTGGTCGCACGGGGTCGATCTGAGCCTGTTCCGTCCCTTGCCCGACATGGACCTGGGGTTGCCGCGACCGGTGTTCCTGCACGTCGGCCGGCTCAGCTACGAGAAAAACCTGGAGGCGTTTCTCGGTCTCGACCTGCCGGGCTCCAAGGTCGTCTACGGCGTCGGCCCGCTGCAAGAGCGCCTGCAGCGCCAGTACCCGCAGGTGCATTGGCGTGGCGTGCTGCCGCGGCCGGATCTGGTCAAGGTGTACAGCGCGGCCGATGTGTTCGTGTTCCCGGGGCGCTCGGAAACCTTTGGCTTGGTGATGCTGGAGGCGATGGCCTGCGGCACGCCGGTGGCCGCCTATCCGGTGCCGGGGCCGCTCGACGTGGTCGACCCGCAATACCGGGGATTCGACGGCGGCGTGCTGAACGACGATTTGCGCGTGGCAGCACTGCAGGCGCTGGACATTCCGCGGCCACACGCCCGCGCGCGCGCGATGCAGTTCGATTGGGACCAGGTGTGTCGGGAATTCATCGATTTCCTGGTTCCGGCCCGCACGGAAGGAAATGTGACTGTCACACAAAAGTCGCAAAACCTTCATAAACTGATTTCATGACCGTTGCCGACGCTTTTCCCGCGCTGTTGAACCGCGAAAGATCCATCCTAGAGTTCAATCGGCGCGTGCTGGCCCAGGCCTTGCGCGAAGACCTTCCGTTGCTGGAGCGCCTGCGCTATATCTGCATCGTGTCGTCCAACATGGATGAGTTCTTTGAAGTCCGCTTTGCCGACTACATCGAAGCCGCCCGCCAGGGAGCCGGCGTGTCGAACCGGGACCTGGAATCGGTGGCCGCCGACGCGCATGCGCTGATCGACGACCAGTACCAGGCCTTCAACGGCGAGGTGATGCCGGCCTTGCAACGCGCGGGCATCCAGATCCTGAACCATGCCGAGCGCGACAAGGCGCAGCGCGACTGGGTCGACCAGTTTTTTCAGAAGCAGGTGCGGCCGCTGCTGGTGCCGGTGGGGCTGGACCCGGCGCATCCGTTTCCGCAGGTGGCCAACAAGTCGCTGAATTTCATCGTCCGCCTGGGCGGCAAGGACGCATTCGGACGCGAGAACAGCATTGCCATCGTCAAGGTGCCGCGGGTGCTGTCGCGCGTCATCCGGCTGCCCGATGCGATTGCCGGAGGCGGGCAATCCTTCGTGCTGCTGACCAGCGTGATCCGCGCGCATCTGAACGAGCTGTTCCCGGGGCGCCAGGTCGAGGCGTTCTCGCAGTTTCGCGTGACCCGCGATTCGGACATGGCGATCGACGAAGAAGACGTGGTCAACCTGCGTCAGGCGCTGCGCACCGGCCTGACCACGCGGCATTTCGGTCAGGCCATCCGGCTGGAAGTCGTCAACACCTGCCCACCGCAGCTGTCCGAGTTCTTGCTGCAGCAATTCGCGTTGCCCGCGGCGGCGCTGTACCACGTGAATGGGCCGGTGAATCTGGTCCGGATGAACGAGCTGATCGACGCCGCACACGCACCAGCGCTGCGCTTTGCACCTTACGACGCGCCGTGGCCCACGGGACTGTCTCGCGACGAGCCGATTTTTCAGCAGTTGCGCGAAGGCGATGTCCTGCTGCACCACCCCTACGAATCGTTCGAACCCGTGGTTCAGTTCCTGCGCGAAGCGGTGAACGACCCCGACGTGCTCGCCATCAAGCAAACCATCTACCGCACCGGCAGCGAATCGCCGCTGATGGACTTGCTGATCGAAGCGGCACGCTGTGGCAAGGAAGTGATGGCCGTGGTGGAGCTCAAGGCGCGCTTTGACGAAGAGGCCAACATCAACTGGGCCGAGCGCCTGGAGGCGGTGGGCGCCCAGGTGGTGTACGGCATCGTGGGCCTGAAGACGCACGGCAAGCTGCTGCTGGTGACGCGCCGCGAACGCGGGCGGCTGCGCCGCTATGCGCATTTGTCCACCGGCAACTACAACCCGAAGACCGCGCGGCTTTACACCGACGTCGCCTGCCTGACGGCCGATGCCGAGCTGACCTCCGACGCCGATGCGGTGTTTCAGCAGCTCGCGAGCCTGGGCAAGACCCGGCAGCTGCACCAGTTGCTGCAAGCGCCGTTCAGCTTGCACAAACAGATGCTGCGGCACGTCGAACGCGTGACGCAGGCGGCGCGCGACGGCCTGCCGGCGCGCATCGTCGTGAAGGTCAACGCGCTGACCGATCTGCCGCTGATCGAGGCGCTGATGCGGGCCGGCCAGGCCGGCGCCAGCATCGACTTGATCGTGCGCGGCGCCTGCATGTTGCCGCCCGGGATTGCAGGCCAGACCGACCGCATCCGTGTGCGTTCGGTGGTCGGGCGCTTTCTGGAGCACTCGCGCATCCTGTATTTCCGCTGGGGTGAAGGTCCGGACGACGAAGTGCTGTTCCTGTCGAGCGCCGACTGGATGAGCCGCAACATGTTTCGGCGCATCGAGATCGCCTGGCCGGTACGCGGCGCGGCGGCACGCCAGCACGTGATCGACGAATGCCTGGTGCCGTATCTGCACGACGAGCGCGACGCCTGGACCTTGCACAGCGACGGCAGCTATTCGCGTGTGGCCACGCTGGGAACGAGTGCGCAGCAGGCACTGATGCAGCGCCACGTGGGGGCTGTTTGATGGACATCATCCTGTGGCGCCACGCCGAAGCGCACGCTTGGCGCGAAGGGCAGGACGACCTGGCACGCGCGTTGACGGCCAAGGGCGAACGCCAGGCGCAACGCATGGCCGACTGGCTCAACCAGCGCATGGCCCATTCGACGCGCATTTTTGTCAGCCCGGCCGTGCGTGCCCAGCAAACCGCCAAGGCGCTGGGCAAGAATTTCAAGACGGTGACCACGCTGGCACCCGACGCCTCGCCCGAAGCGCTGCTGAGCACGGTGCGCTGGCCCGATGCCAGCGAGCCTGTGCTGGTGATCGGCCACCAGCCGACCTTGGGCGTGGTCGCGTCGCTGCTGCTGAGCGAGACGGCCCAGCCGTGGGTCATCAAGAAGGGCGGCGTCTGGTGGCTGCGCTACCGCGACCGCGAAGGCGAGGGCCAGGTGGTTCTGCAGGCGGTACAGGGGCCTGAGTACCTGTAGCGTCGCCGAAGCGGCCTCGGCCTCAGCCTTTGATCAGCAGCTTGAGCGCGCCGCTGCGGTCCCAGGCGTTGGCCTCTTCCTGCAGCAGAAAAGCCGTGCGCGGATGCGCATCGGCCCAGTACGGCGGAAACGACAGAATCGCCTGCGCGCCGTGGCGCTGCAGGGTCAGTGCCGTCGTATCGACCTGGCCGCGGGCATGGCATTTGATGATGGCCAGGCGCAGGCACAGCACCTGCCAGGCAAACGTTTCCTGCGAAAGCAGGGCGTCGACCTTGCGCAGGCCACCGCGCTGCGCGAGCACCAGATCGGCCAGGCGGCGCTGCTGCGATTGAGAAAAGCCGGCGGCGTCTGCGTGGCCGACCACGTACGCGCTGTGACGGTGGTGGTCGTGGTGCGAAATCATCATGCCGATCTCGTGCAGCGCGCAGGCCCAACGCAGTTCGTGCGCCAGTGACGGGTTGTTCGGTGCCACGCTGGCGTGCAGTGCATCGGCCACGGCGGTCACGCGTGCGGCCTGCGTGGTGTCGATCTCGAAGCGACGCTGCAACTCGGCGATCGAGGCGTGTCGAATGTCGTGGCTGCTGGCGCCCGAGCTTTCCTGTGCATCGGCGTTGAGCCGCTCATCCAGATCGAAGATCACGCCTTGGCGCAGGGCGCCGCGCGCAGGCAGCAGTGCGTCGATGCCGAAGTGGGTGGCCAGGGTGTAGAGGATCGACAGGCCGCCGCCGACCACGGCGCGCCGGTCATCGCGCAGCCCAGGCAGGCCGAGCTTGTCGACACGTCCGGCCTTCAGGCACTGGTCCATGCACCAGCGCAGGCCCTCGGGCGTGATGGTGCCGTCGCTGATGCCGCTGGCCAACAGCACCTGCGAGATGGCGCCTGCCGTGCCCGACGATCCGAGCGCCTCGCGCCAATGCTTGGCAGCGAAAGGCGACAAGGCTTCTTCAAGCTCGGCACCCGCGGCGACCTGCGCGGCGCGAAACGCGGTGTCGCTGAAGCGGCCGTCTGCGAAATAGCGCATCGACAGACTGACGCTGCCCACTTGAAACGACTCGGCGCGCAACGGGATGCGGCCGCGCCCGAGGATCATCTCGGTGGAGCGCCCGCCGATGTCGACCACCAGCCGCGGCTCTTCGGACGGCTGCAGCCGCGCCACGCCGGCAAAGATGAGGCGTGCTTCTTCTCGGCCCGAGATCACCTCGATCGGGTAGCCGAGCACCGGCTGCGCGCGCGCCAGAAAGGCATCGCGGTTGCGCGCCTCGCGCAGCGTCTGTGTGGCCACGGCGCGCACCTGCAGCGACGGATAGCCGGCCAGCCGTTGCGAGAAGCGCTTCAGGCAGGCCAGTCCGCGCAGCACGGCTTCTTCGGTCAACAGGCTTTGCTCGTCCAGACCGGCACCCAGGCGCACGGTTTCCTTGATGTACTCGACGCGCTTGTAACGGCCTCTGCTGAGCTGTCCGATCTCCAGGCGGAAGCTGTTGGAGCCCATGTCGACGGCGGCGAGGTGATCGGGGTGGCGCGAGGGCTCTGCAGAAACAATCGAATTCATGCAACCGATTCTCTCGTTTTTTTGCGGCACAAGCCCTGGTGTCCGAAGGGTCGATGCGCGAATGTCACAGCATTTCTAGAATTCGCGGCAACCGAATCCCTCGCCCCGGCCCCACCTCGAAGGAGAAACGCCATGCTTCGCACCGATGTGGACAGTCTGACCCCGAGCCGCGACTTCAGTCGCCGCGATTTCGTGCACACCGCGGTTGGCAGTGGCTTCGCGGCCGCGGTGCTGCCCGTGAGCGCACAGACGATACGCACCGACACGACGGGCCTCACGGCCGGCGTCGTCACGATTCCGGTGGGCGACTTCCAGATGCCGGCCTACCGCGCCATGCCCGCCGGCAAGACCGGCCTGCCGCTGGTGCTGGTGGTGTCCGAGGTGTTTGGCGTGCACGAACACATTGCCGATGTGGCGCGGCGCTTCGCCAAGCTCGGCTACATGGCGCTGGCGCCCGAGCTCTTCGTCCGCCAGGGCGATGCGAAGTCGTACACCGAAATTTCACGCCTGATGAGCGAGGTGATCGGCAAGGTGCCCGATGCCCAGGTGCTGGGCGATCTGGACGCCAGCGTGGCCTGGGCGCTGCAACAGGGCGCCAGTGCATCGAAAATCGGCATCACCGGCTTTTGCTGGGGCGGTCGCATCACCTGGCTGTACGACGCGCACAGCCCGTCCATCAAGGCGGCCGTGGCCTGGTATGGCCGCCTGGCGGGCGACACCACCCCGTTGACTCCCAAGCAGCCGCTGGACGTGGCCGCGAGCTTGAATGCGCCT
>DASQOS010000344.1:0-5173 GCA_035644375.1 Rhizobacter sp. | reverse complement strand
CTGCGCGAAGACCTGATCAACCCCGACCCGCTGCTCGACTGCCTGGTCGAGGTCTGCCGCCTGCACGGGCAAAGCGCGTCGCGTGCCTCGCTGTCGGCCGGGTTGCCGCTGGGCCACAACGGCAAAGGCCTGCTGACGCTCGAGCTGGCCGAACGCGCCGCGGCCCGGGCCGGCATGTCGTCCAAGCTGCAGCGCCTGAAGCTGGAACGCATCAACGCCGAAACGCTGCCCGCCATCCTGATCCTGCGCGACAACCGCGCCTGCGTGCTGCCGGGCTGGGATGCCGACGGCGCGACCGCCCGCGTGCTGATGCCCGAGACCGCGCAAGGTTCGGTGTCGCTGACCCGCAGCGAGCTGCAGCAGCGCTTCACCGGCGTCGTGCTGTTCGTGCGGCCGCATTTCCGCTTCGACGCGCGCACGCCGGAGATCCGCAACGTCAAACAGAAGCACTGGTTCTGGGGCGCCCTGCTGGAGCAGCGCTTTGTCTACCGCGATGTGCTGTGGGCCGCGCTGCTGATCAACTTCTTCGCGCTCGCGTTCCCGATGTTCAGCATGAACGTCTACGACCGCGTGGTGCCGAACAACGCCACCGAAACGCTGTGGGCGCTGTCCATCGGCGTGCTGCTGATCATGTGCGCCGATTTGTTCATGCGCCTGCTGCGCAGCCACTTCGTCGACGAGGCAAGCGCGCGCATCGATGTGCAGATCTCGGCCACGCTGATGGAGAAGGTGCTGGGCATGCGGCTCGAGCAGCGGCCCGAATCGGTGGGCTCGTTCGCGTCCAACTTGCGCGGCTTCGAGCAGGTGCGCGACTTCATCGCCTCAGGCACCGTCACCGCACTGATCGACCTGCCGTTCGCGTTGCTGTTCGTCGTCGTCATGGCCTGGATTTCGCCGTGGCTGGCGGTGCCGGTGGTGCTGGCGTTCGCGATCATCCTGGTGCTGGGTTATGTGCTGCAGCACCGGCTGCACGAGCTGTCGCAAACCACCTACCAGGCGGCAGCACAACGCAACGCCACGCTGATCGAAAGCCTGACCGGCATCGAGACCATCAAGTCGCTCGGCGCCGAAAGCGTGGTGCAGGCCAAATGGGAACGCGCCAACGTCTTCCTGTCCAACACCGGCGTGAAGATGCGCGCGCTGTCGTCGTCGGCCACTTACGGCGCCGGCTGGCTGACGCAAGGCGTCACGGTCGCCATCATCATCATCGGCGTGTACCTGATCGGCCAGCGCGAGCTGACGATGGGCGCCTTGATCGCCACCTCGATGCTGGCGTCTCGTGCGCTGGCGCCCGCCGGCCAGATCGTCGGGCTGCTGATGCAGTACCAGGGCGCGCGCACCGCGATGGAATCGCTGGACAAGATCATGGACAAACCGGTGGAGCGGCCGCCTGGCCAGAGCTTCGTGCACCGGCCTCAGCTGCGCGGCGACATCGAGTTCCGCAACGTCAAGTTTGCCTACCCGGGACGCCAGGACGCCGCGCTCGACGGCCTGAGCTTCAAGATCGTCGCCGGCGAGCGCGTGGCGCTCATCGGCAAGGTGGGTTCGGGCAAGTCCACCATCGAACGCCTGATCATGGGCTTGTACCAGCCGACCGAAGGCGCGGTGCTGCTGGACGGCATCGACGTGCGCCAGCTCGACCCGGCCGACGTGCGCCGCAACCTCGGCTACGTCTCGCAGGACGTGACGCTGTTCTACGGGTCGCTGCGCGACAACATCACCTTCGGCCTGCCGTATGCCGACGACTCGGCGGTGGTGGCCGCGGCCGAGATGGCGGCGATGAGCTCGTTCATCAACCGGCACCCGCGCGGCTTCGACATGCTGGTCGGAGAACGTGGCGAATCCTTGTCCGGTGGGCAGCGCCAAGGCATCGGCCTGGCGCGCGCGATGCTGCACAACGCACCCATCCTGCTGCTCGACGAGCCCACCAGCGCGATGGATTTCTCCACCGAATCGCAGATCACCCACAACATCACCCAGTTCGCGAACAACAAGACCGTGGTGCTCGTGACGCACCGCACCTCGCTGCTGTCGATGGTGACGCGCGTGATCGTCATCGACGGCGGCAAGATCGTCGCCGACGGACCGCGCGACCGCATCATGGAAGCGCTGGCCAACGGGCGGATTGCGAGGGCGGCTTGATGAGCCCCCCAGTCGCTTCGCTCCTGCCTTGCAGGCCGCGCTGGGCCAACGGCCCAGCCCTTCGCCAGGCACGAACAGTCCACTGGACTGTTCATGTCCGGGCTCAGCCCCCGGGGGGCGCCACCCCAGGGGCCCGGCCAAGCCGGTTCCCCGGGGCGTTGCTTGATGGGCACTCGCTTCGCTTCGTGCATTCGATCGATCGAGGTTCCGAATGAGTCAGCAGCCGGAAGGCCGCACGCACGGCATGCTGCTCGCAGCCGGCCGCGGCATCCTGGCGGTGCTGGAAAAACTGCGGCTGCTGCTGGAGCCGATCACCCGACGGGTGTTCGGTCAAGCGGCCGGGCAGGCCGACGTCCGGCAGGCCGGCTTTCGCAGCTTCGAGCTCGAAGCCGATGAAGTGATCTCGCGCAGCCGCACGCAGCGTGCGCAAAAAATCGTCCGTGCCTCGGTGGTGATCTTGCTGGCGCTGCTGGTGTGGGCTGCGCTGGCGCAGGTCGATGAAGTGACGCGCGGCGAAGGCAAGGTCATTCCGTCGCGGCAGCTGCAGGTCGTGCAGTCGCTGGACGGCGGCGTCGTGTCCGAGATCCTGGTGCGCGAAGGCCAGGTGGTCGAGGCCAATCAGCTGCTGCTGAAGATCGACGAAACCCGCGCCACCTCCGGCGTGCGCGAAAGTGCTGCCACCGGTTTTGCCCTGCGTGCGCGCCAGGCACGCTTGAGTGCGTTGGCCAACGGTTCGGACTTCGTGCCGCCCAGCATCAACAACAACGACCCCGAAGAAGCGCGCATTCTGTTGGGCGAGCAGCAGCTCTACGAAGCCAAGCGCTCTGAGCTGAGCACGATGCTGTCCATCAGCGACCAGCAGCTGCAGCAGCGCCAACAAGAATTGAGCGAGATGCGGTTTCGCAAGACATCCGCCGACCGTGGCCTCGATCTCGGTCAACAGGAACTGGCCAAGACGCGGCCGCTGCTGGCCAGTGGCGCGGTCTCAGAGGTCGACATCCTGCGTCTGGAGCGTGAAATTTCGCGCAGCCGCGGTGACTCCGAGCAGGCCAGCGCGCAGATTGCCCGCGTGCAGGCAGCCATTGGCGAGGCCCAGCGCAAGATCCAGGAAACCGAGATCACCTTCCGCAACGACGCGCGCAAAGAGCTGGCCGAAGTGGTCGGCAAACTGAACGCACTGAACGAAGGCGCCGTGGCGCTGAACGACAAGGTCGCCAAGTCGCAGGTCAAATCGCCGGTGCGCGGGCGCGTGCAGCGTCTGCTGGCCAACACGGTCGGCGGCGTGGTGCAGCCGGGCAAAGACATCGTCGAGATCGTTCCGCTGGACGACAACCTGGTGCTCGAAGCACGCATGGCACCGAAGGACATTGCCTTCATCCGTCCGCAGCAGCCCGCCACGGTCAAGTTCACCGCCTACGATTTCTCGATCTACGGCGGCCTGGACGCCCAGGTGGAGAACATCAGCCCCGACACGGTGGTGGACGAGCACGGCAATGCCTTCTATCTGGTTCGGGTGCGCACGACCCGCTCCAACTTCAGCGAAAAACTGCCGATCATTCCCGGCATGACCGCCGAGGTCGACGTGCTGACCGGCCAGAAAACCGTGCTCACCTACCTGCTCAAGCCGATCCTCAAGGTCAAGGCCTACGCGCTGCGCGAGCGCTGAGCTCCCTCGTTGCCTTCGCAACGGCATGTAACTCCCGACTGAAGCTCCGGCATTGCTTGTCGCGTCATGAGCCGGCCCGGGATGTGGCAGGCCGCACAAACACGCCCACCGGTTGTCGATTCGGCCACGAAAGAGGGTCGCTCGTTGGTTTGCATCTCGCGGCATCAATCGGCGCCCTCAAGTTCAAGAAAATCGCGCCGATAACGGAAGACGGGCGGCTCTGCCTGCGCAGAAAAGCGCCTCGCAAGCCGCTCTTAAGACCACCCGAATGGGTGTCGAGAGTGACTCTGTTCACACAACATGGCGGTTACACACCGCATAAGAAAGGGGCCGGAGGCTATCCTCGCTGGGCAGCTTGTTTCCCGTTCAGCAAAAGGTACTTCCATGCCCACCATCGTCCAAACCGCCCACGGCAAAGTCACTGGCTTGTGGGGCTCGGCTGTGCTGCGCACCTCGACCGGCAAGCTCGTTCCGCTGAAGCTGGGCGACCTGGTGAACCAGGGCGATGTGATCCTGACGACGCAAGACGGCATCGTGCAATTGACGAATGACCGCGCCGAAACCCGGACGGCCGACGCGACGCCCGACCTGGACCGCGTGATAGCCGAGTTGAACCAGTCTGATCCGCAGACGGCACCGGCTGCCGGCCTGACGGGCGGCGACGGCTCGGGGCTCACGCCGGGGCTGCGTGTGGACCGGATCTCTGAAGGCGTCGGCTCCGCCAGCTTTGGCCAAGCCAGCGATGCCGTGCTGCTTCAGCCGCTGCCGCCGGCCACCGTCCCCCCCGAACAGTTGGCGGCCGTGGCCAACACCCTTCCCGTGGCGACACCCGCCACCGTGAACGGCGCCGAAGACGCCAGCCTGACGATTTCGCTGACCGGTACCGACACCGACGGCAATGTCACCGGCGTGCGCGTCGTCTCCATTCCCAACGGCAGCAACGTGTTCCTCGCCGACGGCGTGACACCGGTGCTCGCCGGACAGACGCTGACGCCGGCCCAGGCCGCGTCGCTGGTGTTCCACCCCGCACCGGACTTCAATGGCGGCACCGCCATCAGCTTCGAGGTGATCGACAACCAGGGCGGCGTCTCGCCCACGGCCACCGTGCAGATCAACGTCAGCGCGGTCAACGACGCGCCGGTGGCCGCCGCCGACACCGCCAGTACGGCCGAAGACACCGTGCTGTCGGGCAACGTGCTGAGCAACGACGGCGACATCGACAGCGCCACGCTGAACATCACGCAGTTCAACATCGGCGGCACGACCTTTGCCGCCGGCAGCGCGGCCGCCCTGCCCGGCGTCGGCAATCTGGTGATCCATGCCGACGGCAGTTATGTGTTCACGCCTGCCGCCAACTACCACGGC
>DASQOS010000343.1:0-3589 GCA_035644375.1 Rhizobacter sp. | reverse complement strand
AAGCTGAGCGAACTGGCGCGTTGCGGCATCGACCAAGCCGTGGTGCTGCGCTTTGACGCCGGCTTGGCCGGCCAATCTCCCCAGGGCTTCATCGACGACATGCTGGTGCGCGGCCTGGGCGCCAAGTACGTGCTGGTGGGCGACGATTTCTGCTTCGGCGCCAAGCGTGCCGGCGATTACACGATGCTCGATGCCGCAGGCGCGGCCCGAGGATTCGACGTGGCGCGCATGAACAGCTACGAGGTGCACGGGCACCGCGTCTCCAGTTCGGCGGTGCGCCAGGCGCTGCTGGCCGGCGACATGGCCGGTGCCGCCGCCTTGCTGGGCCGGCCCTACAGCGTCAGCGCCCACGTGACGCATGGCGCCAAGCTGGGCCGCACGCTGGGCTTTCGCACCCTCAACCTGCCGTTCGGCCACGCCAAGCCGGCGGCGATGGGGATCTTCGTGGTCCGAACCCACGGCTTGACCGAGCAGCCGCTGGACGGCGTGGCCAGTCTGGGCGTGCGCCCCAGCATCGAAGACGCCGGCCGCGTGCTGCTCGAGGTTCACTGCTTCGATTGGCCCTCCACACTCGGCCTGGAGGGGGGCTACGGTAAAATCGTTCGGGTGGAACTGCTGCACAAACTGCGCGACGAAGCCCGCTACGACGGGCTGGAGGCATTGACAGCGGCCATTCAGCAAGACGCCCGCGATGCGCGCGCCTTTCTGGCGGACCATGCCGCTCAGCGCCGCCAGACCACGCGCGATCGAATTTAGACGCCGCCGCGCCCTTCGTAGCTGCGAGCCGGGCCTCGCACCACGCTCCCTCTGTAGTGAAACGCGCCGCTTCGGCGGCCAGCGCCATGACTGAAAAAATCTCTGCCGCGACCGATTACCGCAACACGCTGAACCTGCCGGACACGCCGTTCCCGATGCGTGGCGACCTGAGCAAGCGCGAGCCGGCGTGGGTCAAGGAATGGGAAACGCAAGGCACCTACCAGCGGCTGCGCGACGCGCGTTGCCATGCGCCCAAGTTCGTGCTGCACGACGGCCCGCCGTATGCCAATGGCCAGCTGCACATCGGCCATGCCGTCAACAAGGTGCTGAAAGACATGATCGTCAAGGCGCGCCAGTTGGCCGGCTTCGACGCGCACTACGTGCCGGGCTGGGACTGCCACGGCCTGCCGATCGAAAACCAGATCGAAAAGACCTTCGGCCGCAAGCTGCCGCGCGCCGAGGTGCAGGCCAAGAGCCGAGCCTATGCCACCGAGCAGATCGCGCAGCAGATGGCCGACTTCAAACGCCTGGGCGTGCTCGGCGACTGGGAGCACCCGTACCGCACGATGGACTTCGGCAACGAGGCCGGCGAGATCCGCGCGCTCAAGCGCGTGATGGAGCGCGGCTTCGTCTACCGCGGCCTCAAACCCGTGTACTGGTGCTTCGACTGCGGCTCGTCGCTGGCCGAGTTCGAGATCGAATACCAGGACAAGAGCTCGCAAACGGTGGACGTCGGCTTCTTGTGCGCCGAGCCCGACAAGCTGGCCGCTGCGTTCGGCCTGCCCTCGCTTGCCAAGGAAGCCTTTGCGGTGATCTGGACCACCACCGCGTGGACGATTCCCGCCAACCAGGCGCTGAACCTGAACCCGGCCTTGGAATACGCGCTGGTCGACACCGAGACGGGTTTGCTGCTGCTGGCCTCGGCCCTGGTCGACAAGTGCCTGGCGCGCTACGGCCTGCAGGGCCGCGTCGTCGCGACCACGCTGGGTGCAACGCTGGCCGGCCTCAACTTCCACCATCCGCTGGCCCACGTCGACCCCGGCTACGACCGCCTGAGCCCGGTCTACCTGGCCGACTACGCCACGGCCGACGACGGCACCGGCATCGTGCATTCGGCACCCGCCTATGGCGTGGAAGACTTCAACTCCTGCCGCGCCCATGGCCTCGCGCTCGAAGACATCCTGAACCCGGTGCAGGGCAACGGCGCGTACGACGCCGCGCTGCCGCTGTTCGGCGGGCTCAACATCTGGAAGGCCGCGCCCCGGGTGGCCGACGCCTTGCGCGACGCCAGCCGCCTGTTCGCCACCGACAAGCTGGTGCACAGCTATCCGCATTGCTGGCGCCACAAGACGCCGGTGATCTACCGCGCCGCCGCCCAGTGGTTCGTTCGCATGGACGAAGGCGAAGGCGTGTTCACGCAGGACAAGGCGCCGAACACCTTGCGCCAGACCGCGCTCGAAGCCATCGCCGCGACGCAGTTCTACCCCGAGAACGGCCGCGCCCGCCTGCGCGACATGATCGCCAACCGGCCCGACTGGTGCATCAGCCGCCAGCGCAACTGGGGCGTGCCGCTGCCCTTCTTCCTGCACAAGGACAGCGGCGAACTGCATCCGCACACGATGGCCTTCGTCGACCGCGCCGCCGCGTTGGTGGAACACGGCGGCATCGAGGCCTGGTCGCTGCTCGATCCTGCCGAATGGCTGGGCGCCGAAGCCGCGCAGTACACCAAGAGCAACGACATCCTCGACGTGTGGTTCGATTCGGGCTCGACCTTCTTTCACGTGCTGCGCGGCTCGCACGCGGGCGAAGGGCACGCGACCGGCCCCGAGGCCGACCTGTACCTGGAAGGCCACGACCAGCACCGCGGCTGGTTCCATTCGTCGCTGCTGATCGCCTGCGCGATCGAAGGCCGCGCGCCCTACCGCGGTTTGCTGACGCACGGCTTTGCCACCGACGGCCAGGGCCGCAAGATGAGCAAGAGCCTGGGCAACGTCGTGGCGCCGCAAACGGTGAGCGACAAGCTGGGCGCCGAGATCATCCGCCTGTGGGTCGCGGCCACCGACTACTCGGGCGACCTGAACATCGACGACAAGATCCTCGCGCGCGTCGTCGATTCGTACCGCCGCATCCGCAACACGCTGCGCTTCCTGCTGGCCAACACCAGCGATTTCGACGCCGCGAAAGACGCAGTGCCCTTGAGCGAGATGCTGGAGATCGACCGCTACGCGCTGGCGCGGGCCGCGCAGTTCCAGGCCGAGATCCTTGGCGCGAAAGACCCGGTCACCGGCGTCTTTGAAGGCGGCCACTATGGCGTCTACGAGTTCCACCCGGTGGTGGCCAAGCTGCAGGTCTATTGCAGCGAAGACCTGGGCGCGTTCTACCTCGACATCCTGAAGGACCGGCTGTACACCACGGCGCCCAAATCGCTGGCCCGGCGCAGCGCGCAGACCGCGCTGTGGCACATCACGCACGCGATGCTGCGCTGGATGGCGCCGTTCCTGAGTTTCACCGCCGAAGAGGCGTGGAAGGTGTTAGCGCCGGGGCAGTCGGTGTCGATCTTCACCGAGACGTTCAGCGACATGGCAGCGTGGACCGACGAGGCCTTGCTGTCGAATTGGCAGCTGATTCGCAGCGTGCGCGAGGAATCAAATCGCCGCATAGAAGACTTCCGCAGCCTCGGCAAAGTGGGTTCGTCGCTGCAAGCCAACGTGACGGTGCATGCCAAGGGCGCTGACTACGATGTCCTGGCAAGCCTCAGAGACGAACTCAAATTCGTGCTCATCACGTCGCAAGCCGAACTCGCGAAGCTGCTTGCAGATGACGTCGAAAACAT
>DASQOS010000342.1:0-3972 GCA_035644375.1 Rhizobacter sp. | reverse complement strand
GGCTTCGCGATGGGCTTGCGCCTCGCGTTGACGCAATTCGAACTGTTCTCGATGGTGGCTCTCTTGGGCGCTGCGCGACGCCGCAGACGATGCGGATGGCGGTTTTTTTTCAGACGCCACCATGCCTGTGCGCTGCGTTTTCGCAGCGGCAGGCGGCACGCGCGGCTGACCGCCCTCGGCATGCCTCGAAGCGGACGCCTGCTGCTCTGCCTGAGCGGCAGCTTGCGTCTTGGCCTTGACGCGGGCTGCATACTCGGCAGCGCGCTGTTCACGCTTGGCGGCGTCCAGCGTCAGTTCCTGTTCGCGCAGAAGATGCAGGGCCTCTTGTTTGTCGGCACGCGCCTTTGCCAGACAACGCGTCACGACAAACTGGTCGCGGCACGCCAGCGCGCGTTGAGCGTTGTCCGACTCGAGCTTTTGCCGCTGCTGGCGGATCTGCTCGCGCTGGGCCGCTTCGCCCGGCGCATCCTGCGAGCACGCCGCACCTGCTGTACACAGCCCGAAAACCACGGCAGCGACGGTGCGCATGAGCATCATGTGAGCATTGTGTTCACGTCGCGCCGCGGCAGGGCCACAAACTCTGCCGACTGCATCTCGTGCAAACGCGAGACGGTGCGCGGAAACTCGTGCGCCAGCGGCCCATCGGTGTACAACGCCTCGGCAGGCACCGCGGCAGACAGGATGAGCTTGACGCGACGGTCGTACAGCACGTCCACCAACCAGGTGAAGCGCCGAGCCTCGGAAGCCAGGCGTGGCGACATCTGCGGCACGTCGGACAACAGCACCGCGTGAAACTGCGTCGCGATTTCGAGGTAGTCGTTTTGCGAACGTGGCCCGCCGCACAAGTCCCGGAAGGTGAACCACACGACACCGCCCGCCCTGCGCCTGGCACGCAGCTCCCGATGCTCGATGTGCAGCAGAGGCGACTCGTCCTTGCTTTCGGCCAGCCGCATGAAGGCTTCTTCCAGTATCGCATCGGCTTTCGGCCCTGCCGGCGTGATGTACATCTGCGTCTGCGCGAAGGCATTGCGTCGATAGTCCGTCCCGTTGTCGACGCTCAAGACCTCCAGCTTGTCTTTCAACAACTCAATGGCCGGAAGGATGCGGTCCCGGTTCAGCCCGTTGGGGTAAAGATCATCCGGGCGAAAATTCGACGTGGTGACGATGCCCACGCGGTGCTCGAACATGGACTGCAGCAAGCGATACAGGATCATGGCATCGGTCACATCGGCCACATGGAACTCGTCGAAGCAGATCAGCTGGTGGCGTTGCGAAATGCGGGCGCCGAGTTCATGCAATGGGTTGACGGTGCCGCGCAGGTCGGCCAGTTCGCGGTGCACCTCGCGCATGAACTCATGAAAGTGAAGCCGGGTCTTGTTCTGCAAGGGCACCGAGCTGAAGAAGCAGTCCATCAGGAAGCTCTTGCCGCGTCCGACTCCGCCGTACATGTAGATGCCGCGTGGCAACTGCTGGCGGCCGAGCAACCTGGTCAACGGATTACCGAGTTGACCCGTGTATTCGATCCACTCGTTCTCGCAGCGCTCCAAGGCCTCGACAGCGTGCAGCTGAGCCGGGTCCGACTGGAAGCCCCGCTCAGCCAAGGTTTTTTCGTAAAGCTGTCGGACCGACACGTCAGAAATTCAACGTGCGCTTGTCCACCGCCAATGCGGCTTCTTTCGTTGCCTCGCTCAGCGATGGATGCGCGTGGCAGATCCGTGCGATGTCTTCAGAGGAGGCTTTGAACTCCATCGCCACGACCGCTTCGGCAATCAGCTCGGAGGCCATCGGACCGATGATGTGCACGCCCAGGATCTCGTCGGTCTTGGCGTCCGCGAGAAACTTCACCATGCCGGTCGTGTCGCCCAAGGCGCGCGCACGGCCGTTGGCGAGGAACGGGAAGGTGCCGGCCTTGTAGGCTCGGCCTTCAGCCTTGAGCTGCTGTTCGGTCTGGCCAACCCAGGCAATCTCGGGCGAGGTGTAGATGACCCACGGCACGGTGTTGAAGTTGACATGGCCATGCTGGCCGGCAATCCGCTCCGCCACGGCCACGCCTTCTTCCTCTGCCTTGTGTGCCAGCATCGGACCGCGCACGACATCGCCCACGGCCCACACGCCGGGCAGGTTGGTCTTGCAGTCGCCGTCCACGGCGATGGCGCCGCGTTCATCGACTTTCAGCCCCACCGCTTCGTGGTTCAAGCCGACCGTGTTCGGCACGCGGCCGATCGAGATGATCAGCTTGTCGACTTCCAGTTTTTGCGCCTCGCCCTTCGCATTCGAATACGCGATGGCCACGCCTCCACCGGCCTTCTTGGCTGTCTTGACCTCGCCGATCTTCACGCCCAGTTCCACCTTCAGGCCTTGCTTGGCAAAAGCCTTCTGCGCTTCTTTGGCGATCTGTTCGTCGACCGCTCCCAGGAAGGTCGGCAAGGCTTCGAGCACCGTCACGTCGGCACCCAGGCGGCGCCACACCGAGCCCATTTCCAGCCCGATCACGCCCGAGCCGATGACGCCGAGCTTCTTGGGCACCGCCGGAATGCGCAAGGCACCGTCGTTGCTGAGAATATTGTCTTCGTTGAAGTCGGCGCCGGGCAGCGAACGCGGCGTCGAGCCTGTGGCCAGGATGACGTGCTTGCCCATGACAGACTCTTGCGTCGCGCCGGTCACGTTGATCTCGTAACCCGCGTCGGTCGCTTTCACGAACGCGCCGCGTCCATGAAAGAACGTCACCTTGTTCTTCTTGAACAGGTACAGGATGCCATCGTTGTTCTGCTTGACCACGGCGTCCTTGCGGCCGAGCATCTTCGAGACATCGATGCTCAGATCGGACAGCCCGATGCCGTGGTCGGCAAAGGAATGGCCCGCATGCTCGAAGTGTTCGCTGGATTGCAGAAGAGCCTTCGACGGAATGCAGCCGATGTTGGTACAGGTGCCCCCCAGCGCCGGACCGCCCTTGTCGTTCTTCCATTCGTCGATGCACGCCGTGTTGAAACCCAGCTGTGCCGCCCGGATCGCGGCGATGTAGCCTCCGGGGCCGCCGCCGATGACGACCACGTCAAATGATTTGCTCATGGTCGCGGCCTCAAATATCGAACAGCAGGCGCGCCGGATCTTCCAACGCCTCTTTCATCGCCACCAGCCCGAGCACCGCTTCACGACCGTCGATGATGCGGTGGTCGTAGCTCATCGCGAAGTAGTTCATCGGACGCACCACGATCTGGCCGTTTTCGACCACGGCGCGGTCCTTGGTCGCGTGCACGCCCAGGATGGCCGATTGAGGCGGGTTGATGATCGGCGTGGAGAGCATCGAGCCGAACACGCCGCCGTTGGAGATGGAGAACGTCCCGCCCGTCAAATCATCCAGCGACAACTTGGCGTCCTTGGCTTTCTGGCCGAACTCGGCGATCTTCTTTTCGATGTCGGCGAAGGTCATCTGATCGGCGTTGCGAATGATGGGCACCACCAGGCCGCGCGGAGATCCCACGGCAATGCCGATATCGAAGTAGCCGTGGTACACGATGTCGTTGCCGTCGACCGAGGCATTGAGAATCGGGTACTTCTTCAGCGCGGCGACCACGGCCTTCACGAAAAAGCTCATGAAACCGAGCTTCACACCGTGCTCCTTTTCGAACTTCTCCTGAAACTTCTTGCGCATCTCCATCGCAGGTGCCATGTTCACTTCGTTGAACGTGGTCAGGATGGCGTTGGTGGCTTGTGACTGCAGCAGGCGTTCGGCCACGCGGGCGCGCAGGCGGCTCATGGGAACCCGTTGCTCCGGGCGGTCGCCCAGATTCATGGCGACAGGCGCAGCAACTGCCGGCAACGGCTTGGCCGCTGCCACGGCCGGAACCGCTGCCGGCGCGGGCTTGGGTGGTGCGCTGAGCGCCCCCAGCACATCGCCTTTGGTCACGCGGCCATCCTTGCCGGTGCCCGCAACGGAACCAGAACCCAAGTTGTTGTCGGCCATCAGCTTGG
>DASQOS010000341.1:0-5403 GCA_035644375.1 Rhizobacter sp. | reverse complement strand
GAACTCGGGGGCTGGGGGCTCAGGGGTCACCGGGGCAAACGCAGGGTCCAGCGCGGCCATCAGGGACTGCGCCTGGTCGCTCACCATCTCGCTGCGCACGGCATCGAAATCGAGCAGCACGGGACGCTCATCCGGTTGCAGCAGGATGTTGCTCGGTGTGATGCGCCGGTGAACCAGCCCCGCCTGCCCCAAGGTGTCGAGCGCACCCAACAGCACCTCGCTGAAGTTGCGCAGCCAGGCTTCCTGGGGCGGGTCTTGCAGGCTTTGGCGCCAGGTCAGCAAGCTGGTTCCGGCGTAATAAGGCATGGCACGGTAGACGGTGCCGTTGCCCTCCCAGAGACGCAGGATGCGCAGCAGGGCAGGGTTGTCGCAGCGCGCCAGCATGCGGGCTTCATGAATGAAGGCGCGCCGGCCGCGCTGGAACGCGTCGGCCTGCGCTGCCGCCTGCAGTGTCACGTTGAGGCCATCGCTGCGGCTTGCAGCCGCTGTGGGGAGGTACTCCTTGATCGCCACGGGCTGTTGCAACACCAAGTCGGTGGCGAGGTAGACGATGCCGAAGCTGCTGGTGCTCAGCACGTGCGCGATCTCGAAGTATTCCAGTCGCGTCCCAGGCGCAAGCGCATGCCCGCCGCTGGAGGGCAGATCCATCGAGGAGAATGCAGATTGAGAAAAAGCGTTCATCCAGCAGGGCCCGGGCGGGCCGGCGATCGGGTCGAGATGGCTGCATTTTGGCCGAAGATGCCCCGGCCCGATTTTTCCTAGGCTGACGCAGGGACATCCGGAGCCGGCCGGGCGCCAGCCATCCCCAAGTTTTGTGGGCGCGGCGGGGCGCGACGAATACACTGCTGTCCATAGTCGGCCGGCGCAGCGCGCCGTTTGCCGTCACGACAAAGCCTGGTGCACGCGACCCTTCATGTTTGACGCATTCAAACGCCTCCTCTCTGGCCGGCCCGCGAGACCCGCGTGGCAAGTGGTGTCCGACTGGGCGGCCTCGCACCGGCTGACCTTCAAGCGCGAACACGAAGGCGAAGGCTTTGTCATCGATGGCGGGGTCGACAGCAAACCGTGGCGTCTGGAGTGGGGGCCGTCACAGCGTCTGTACATCGAGGGCCGCGAACTGCGCTTGCGCATGGAACTGGGCCTGCCGCCGAGCCTGCAATTGCTGCTGATGGCGCAGCCCTTGCTCGAAACGCTGGAAGGCCAGATGTTCGAGCGCTTCACCGAGTCCACGCAGACGGTGATCGAAGGCGCCACGCCGGAAGAAATGCGCTGGCTGGCCATGTTTCCCAAGGTCCCGTACCAGGCCGACAAGGCGCTGCGAATGCGTTTCGGTCTGGTGGGCAGCCCGGCGCTCGCAGCCGCGGCGTGGGTCGAAGGTGCCCTGGTGCGCCAGCTCCAACAGGCGAGCGCGGGCTTTCTGAAGCACGAGCCGCCGTTCTTGATGATGGTCTTGCGTGGCCGGGTGTATCTGCGCATGCTGCTGCCCGCGCCGGATGTGGAGCTCATTGCGCAGGCTGTGGCCTTGTTCGAGACCGCGGTGGTGCAGGCGCTGCGCGTGTCCGGCAGCTCGCCTGACACCGGCGAAGAGTGGCCCACCACGGCATCGTCAAGTGCCTGGCACACGCAACTCGACCCCGACATGCCCAAGCGCGGGCCTCGCTGACCGTTGTTCCTGTATCGCGAAACGCTTGGGGCTCGGACTGGCTAAGGCGCTCCCGGCTCACCGGGTTGCGGCCATTGGTTGACCCATTCCTTGACGCCGGCCACGCTGTCTGGAGGCACCCGCGCAAGCGCATCGGCGACTTCGAGCGCACGGAGCAGGGCCTGTCCAGGCGCTGCGACCCAATTCACCAGACCCCATGCCAGCAGTTGGCGAGCCGAGGTGGGTTCGTTCAACCAACACATCTGCAGCGCCAGGTTTCGCGGCAGCCTGTGCATCGATTGCCGGCTCGTTGCGCTCAAAAAGCCCAGCCCGGAATGCGCGCTGGACAGCGTGAAGCTGGCGTCTTCGGCCGCCACGATCAGGTCGCAGGCCAGGGCCAATGAAAACCCGGCTGCGGCGGCTGTGCCTTCTACGGCGGCAATGACCGGTTTCGGAAAGACACGCAAAGCGTCTGCGAACTCCTGCAAGCGCTGCAAGGTCTGAGCCTGCTGTTCGGCAGGAACGAAGCGGTCTGCACGCGGTGGACCAGACTCGCCGCCGGCGCAGAAATTGGCTGCATCGCCTTGCAGCACGATGCAGCGCACCGACGCATCGGACTCAGCCACGTTCAAGGCTTCCACCCCCGCCGCGAAAACCTGTTCCGAGAGCAAGTGGCGCGAGCTTGAGTCGCTGATGGTCAACAACAGGGTGCTGCCGCGGCGTTCAGTGAGCAGTTCAGAGGGCATGAACCAACCGGTGGTAAGAGCCGTGCGCGGAGGGCGCGGCATGCACGGAACATTGTGGCATGTGCAATGGATCTGCCGGTCTGTGGCCGGTTCCACCCATGAAAACAGGCGGCTTCATGCTAGAGTCGACCGGCTTACAAGCTGCCATATCTAATGCAGAGATTCCTTTACGTTTCAGCACTGATCCTTGTGCTCGCAATGCCATCCGGATCGGCCATGGCGCTTGGATTTGGAAAGGTCAGCGGCAGCACCACGTTGGGACAGGCACTGAATTTTGCAGTGGCTCTGCGACTGGATCCGGGCGAATCCATTGAATCCTCCTGTGTGACGGCCCATGTCACCTCCGGTGATCGGCCTCTGCCGGCCCCGATGGTCAGGACACGCATTGACCCGGGTGCCGACCCGACTGAACGTCTGCTGCATGTGCGTACCACCGTCGCGATCGACGAACCTGTGGTTGCGATTGAACTGCAGCTCAGTTGCCCGACCAAGCTGTCGCACGGCTATGTGATCTTTGCCGACCCGCCTTCGGGTCGCGAAGCCAGCGTCCCTGCCGACACGAATGCCGCCGAGGAGGTGGACGCGCCGCAATCTCCGATGGCGTCGGTGCTGCCCCCTGCTGCCGCTGCCTCCCGGCCGGTGGCTCCCTCCGCGGGCCGCAAGCGTTCGTCGGCGGCACCGGCCCGCAGCACGGCGTCGGCCGCTCGAAGTTCCGCAGCACCCTCTTTCGCGCGTGCCGGGAAAGCCGCAGCGGCGCCGCGACCCGCGCGCGGTCCGGTGCTGCAGCTGGACCCGCTGGAAGCCGAAGCCATGGCGACACCGCTGCTGCGCATGGAAACCTCGCTGGCGCATCTGCCCGATGCGGCAGCCGTGGCCGGGTCGGCACCGCCACGCTTCATCGATCCCGAGCAGTTGCGGCGGCTTCAGGAGCAGGAACGGCTGAAGAACCTGGAAGGCGAACTCAGTCGCTTGCGCGCCGATGGCCAGGCCACGCAGAAGTCCTTGACCGAAATGCAAGGCCGTTTGCGTCAGGCCGAAGCGACGCGTTATGCCAACCCGGTCTTCTATCTGCTTGCGGGCCTGTGTGTTGCGCTGGCCGCAGGCGTGGCGGTGATGTGGCGCTTGCGTCTGCGCGACCGCGACGAATCTGCCTGGTGGACCGCAGCGGCGCAGGCCAAAGGCGAGCCGGAGGGGCCGACCCCTGCAGCCGCGGCGGTTGTCGACGACGCGGGCGACGCTCAAAAGAACCCACTGCCGCAGCCAAACCCGCCCGAACCTCCGCTCTTGACGCAACAGGTGGCGCCGTCACCGCCTGCGGCGCCGATCGTCGACTTCCGCGTCGACCCCCCAGCGTCGATCCCGGTGCCGCCTCACCCGATGTCGGCCGACGAGCTGATTGATCTCGAGCAACAAGCCGAGTTCTTTGTCGTGCTCGGCCAGGACGATGCAGCGATCGACTTGCTGATGGGGCACGTGCGGCAGACCGGTGGGGTGAGCCCGCTGCCGTACTTGAAGCTGTTGGAGATCTACCGCCGCAGGGCCGAGCTGGAGCCCTACAACCGCATTCGAGAGCGCTTCAACCACCGCTTCAATGCCTATGCGCCCGAATGGCAAGTCGACCCCGAAACCGGTCTCAGCCTGGAGGGCTATCCCGAGGTGCTGAGCAGGCTGCAGGATGTGTGGGAGGTGCCCTCGCAGGCCATGTCCTTGTTGGATGGGGCACTGTTTCGGCGCCATGAGGGACCGACCTTCGATGTGCCTGCCTATCGCCAACTGCTGTTCCTCTACAGCGTCGCGCGCGACCTGGGCGAACACGATCAGCGGCCAGAAGGCGTCGACCTGCTGCTGCCGCTGAGCGAAGGCAATGCGCCCATGGTGACCAGCGTTCCTCCCAGCATGCCTCCGCCCCCCGCCGAGCCGGCGGAACCGCAGATGTCCGCGGCCGAGGGGATGCTGGACCTGGATGTGTCGTCGGACCCGTTGTCGCTGCATGGCGAAGCCGATTCGAGCGACATTCAGTTCAGGCGTGACTCAGGCCTGATCGAGTTCGACAGCGCTCCCGGCGCCCACGACAAAAAGAAGCCTCTGCCCTGAGCGGGCCGAGGCCGACGGCTACAGCTTGGCCAGTCGATCCAGGGCCCGCTGCAAGGTCTGGTCTTTCTTGGCAAAGCAAAAACGCACGAGCCGCTGCTCGAAACCACTCGCGTAAAAAGGCGACAGCGGAATCGCGGCCACGCCGATGTCGGTGGTCAGCCAACGACAAAAATCCGCTTCCGAGAGTTCGCTGATGGCCGAATAGTCGACACACTGAAAGTAGGTTCCGGCCGTCGGCAACACGCTCAGCCGCGTTGTCGCCAGGCCCTGGCGAAACAGATCGCGTTTGTGCTGGTAGAAGTTGCTCAATTCCAGATAAGGTGTCGGGTCGGCCATGAAGTCGGCCAGGCCATGCTGCACCGGCGTGTTCACAGCGAACACATTGAACTGATGCACCTTGCGGAACTCGGCCGACAGCGCTGCGGGCGCCGCCACATAACCCACCTTCCAGCCGGTCACGTGGTAGGTTTTGCCGAAGCTGGACACCACGAAGCTGCGTGCGACCAGCTCCGGATGGCGCGCGACGCTTTGATGAAGCAGCCCGTCGAACACCATGTGCTCGTACACCTCGTCGGCAATGACGATCACGTCGGTGTGGCGCAGCAGCGCGGCCAATTGCTGCATGTCGTCGGCTGTCCACAGCGTGGCGCTCGGGTTGTGCGGGGTGTTGACCACGATGGCGCGGGTGCGTGGCGACAGTGCGGCAGCCATGCGGCCGAAGTCGGGCCTGAAGCTGCGCGGTGTCAGCGGCACGTGCACGGGCACGCCGCTGGCCAGCAGGATGTTCGGCTCATAGCTGTCGTAGCACGGATCGAGCACGATGACTTCGTCGCCGGGATGCACGATGGCCAAGATGGCGGTCAGGATGCCTTGCGTCGCGCCGGCCGTCACGGTGATTTCGCTCCCGGATCGTAGCGGTGG
>DASQOS010000340.1:0-4813 GCA_035644375.1 Rhizobacter sp. | reverse complement strand
TGGTCGCCAGGGCGAAACCAGTTCCAGCATTTGGAAGCATTGGAACGCGGGCTTTGCTGCGGATACAGCACCAGGAACCCGCGCTCCTGGGCCAGCTCGTTCATGCGCGTGCCGGCGGCAAAGTCGTCCGGGTCCTGTGTGCAGCCATGCAGCATCACGACCAGCGGCCGTGGCGTGCTCGCCGTGTCATGCCTCGGTACAAACAGTTTGTAGGCGCGCGAGCCCTCTTGACTGACAAACGCCGCCGCATGAAAACCGGCCGCGACTTCGGGATCGTTGGCCGGCTCGGCGTGGCCCACAGGGGCGTCGCTTTGCCAGTTGCCGAAGCCCGTTGGCATGCGGGCCGCCGGGCTGGCAGCCCGGGTGGGCTGGAGCGTCGCGGTGTTTTGCGACAGCAGATTGCGCTGCGCGAGGCGCGTGGCGCTCTTCAAGAACTTGGTGAACAACGAACTCATGGGGTTCCTTGGGTGTGCACGGGCCAGGGGCGCTTCAGTGCAGCCGATCTGCCAAGGCGGCTTTGACTTCCGGGCTCGCGTACAGCGAGCCCAGCACCACCATGGAATCGATGGTGGCTCGGGCGAGGTCGACCGACACATCGAGCGCGATGCTGGCCATGCCGAGCACGCGCACCTGCAGCTTCTCGCCGGCGGCCTGGATGGCCTCGAGTTCGCTGCGGCTGAAATGCTGCAAGCCCAGGGCGAGTGTCTTGCGGGCCACGACCTGGCGCACGGCGTCGCCGTGCTGGGAGATCTGCTGTCGAATCGCGTTGCGAATGAAGTCGGAGCGATTGGAGTAAAACCCCTCTTTGACCAGCAAGTCGATCTGGCCCAGGTCCACGAAGCCAAGATTGATCGTGATTTTCTCGGCCTCCGGAACGCTGCGATCGGTGCGCGAAATTGATTTTCCAGCCATCGGCCATCCTAGCGCCATCCCTGCGGATGCCAGACCGTAAAACCATGGCTGAGGTGCAGCTTTGCGAGCCGGCCGCCCGGGGTGTCCCCCAGCCCTTTTTTCAACGTGAGGTTTCATGAAAGCAACTTGGAACGGCGCCGTGATCGCCGAAAGCGACGACACCGTGGTGGTGGAAGGCAACCACTACTTTCCGGAGAGCAGTTTGAAGCGCGAGTACGTCAGCTTCAGCAACCACCGCAGCAGCTGCATCTGGAAGGGACAGGCGTATTACTACAGCCTGTTCGTCAACGGCGAGATGAACGAAAACGCGGTCTGGTACTACCCCGAGCCGAGCGAGGCTGCGTCGCAGATCAAGGGGCGGGTGGCGTTCTGGAAGGGTGTCAAGGTCGAGGGCTGATTCGGGTTGCTGCGGCGATGGCCGGCGCGGGGGTCGAGACAGCGAAACCAGGCTGGAATGAAAAAGGGGCGCCGCAGCGCCCCCAGGGTTCAGCGATTGAAGCGGTCTCGCGTCAATACACCTCGCTGATGTTGCAGCCGCTTTCGGCGCCGATCAGGTGGCGCAGTTGGCCACCGATCGAGCCCAGGCCGTGCAGCAGCCCGTGGCTTTTGGGCAGCACGATCTGATCGCAGTCGTTTTCACGCGCGTAGCGCGCGATGGTTTCTGCCTTGTGCCCGATCAGCACTTTGTCAGTGTGCGGAACGCCGGCGGCGTCCAGCTCGCTGATGCGCGGCTGCAGCAGCTTCATGCCGTTCTCGCGATGGAAGTCGGCGATGTCGGTCTTGTTGAGGAAGCGCGACACGTAGTTCGACAGCGGCAACTGCACGTTCAGCAACAACACCTTCACCGGCTCGCTGCCATAAAGCCGAATCACGTGCTTGATCGCCCATTCGGATTCGGCGGTGTCGTCGACAGGGACCAAAACTGTTTTCATGAAATTCTCCTTCGGACAGGAACAGGGAGAACGCGGTGGCTCCGGGCTGGATGCTCAGGCCTGCACCGGCGCTGCGGCAGCGTGGCGTTTGGCCAGCGTCTTGCCGACGATCACCACGATGAGCACGCCGAGGATCGGCAGTGCATATTCGAGGTAGTGCGCATTGGCGATCACGCCCTTCATGGCGGGGTCTTCAACCGCCATTTCGCCGGCCACGTAGCCGAGCAGACCGGCACCGACGGTGACGATGACCGGGAAGCGCTCCATCAGCTTCATCAGCATGGCGCTGCCGAACAGGATCAGCGGAATCGTGATGACCATGCCGACGAACAGCAAACCCATGTGGCCCTTGGCGGCACCGGCCATGCCGAGCACGTTGTCCAGGCTCATCACGATGTCGGCAATGATGATGGTCTTGACGGCGCCCCAGAAGTTGTCGCTGGCGCTCATTTCGCCGCCTTCTTCTTCAGGCAGCAGCAGCTTGATGCCGATCCACAGCAGCAGCACGGCGCCGACGAGTTCGATGTAGGGCAGTGTCAGCAGCAGCGAGGCGCAGGCCGTCAGGCCGGTCATCAGGATGACGATCGCGACGGTACCGATCAGGAAGGCCTGGCGCTGTTCCTTGGGCGGCAATGAGCGGCATGCCAGCGCGATGATGACGGCGTTGTCGCCGCTGAGCAGAATGTTGATGACAACGATCTGCAAGAAGGCGACCCACAAGGTGGGGTCGGACAAGGAAGCGAACATGCTTGGTCTCCTGTGGGTAGGGGGTGAGGCAGAAGTCACCACGATAAGAAGACCGACTTACGCCACCCTGTCGTGAACATGACAGCCAGCTTGCGGGAATATGACGCCAGGCTTACAGCACCGGGCTCGCGCTCAAACTCCCAAGGGATAGTCCTAGATGTGAGCCCCAAGGCCGCGCTTCGCGCGTCCGCCCCCCCAAGGGGAGCAAAGGAAGCTTGGGAACGGCCCGGCGTTTCCTTTGGCTAGGTCTCGGCGTGAAGGATGGGGAACGACACCGTGAAGGTGTTGCCGACGCCGTCGGCGTCGTCTTCCAGCGAAATGGTGGCTTCATGCAAGGTGGCGATCTCGTGCACGATCGCCAGGCCCAGGCCGCTGCCTTCTTCATGCGTGCCGAGCAGGCGGTGGAAGCGTTCGAAGATGCGCGTGCGGTCGGGGATCGGAATGCGCGGCCCGTCGTCGGACACCAGCAGCCGCGCACTGTCGCCCGGCTGGATGCGCACGGTGACGCGGCCTCCGGGCTGGGTGTAGCGGATCGCGTTGTCGACCAGGTTGTTGATCAGCTCGGTGACGCGGGTTGCCTCGCCGTTCATCAGCACCGGCAGCGGCGCGGCCTCGAAGCCAAGGTCGATGTTCTTCTTGTAGGCCGCCGGCACCCATTCCTGGGTGGTGCGCAACGCCAGCTGGTTCAGGTCGAAGGGTGTGAAGTTGGCGGTGCGCACGTTGTGCGGTTCGTTGCGCGCCAGCGAAAGCAGCTGCGACACCAGCCGCGACATCCGCTCGGCGCTGGTGTACACATGCCCCAGCGCATGCCGCACCTGCGCCATGTCTTGCTCGCGCAGCGCGAGTTCGATGTGCGCCTTCAGCCCGGCCACCGGCGTGCGCAACTGGTGCGCGGTGTCGGCGATGAAGCGCTCCTGGAATCCGAGCACGGTGTGAATGCGTTTCATCAGGTCGTTCACCGCATGCACCAGCGGCTCGACTTCGCCCGGCAGGTTGGCGGCGGTGATCGGGCTCAGGTCCAGGTGCGAGCGTGTCGACACCGCCTGCTGCAGCTGGCGCAGCGGCGCCAGGCCATGCGCCACGCCGCGCCAGATCAGCACGCTGGCAACCAGGATCAGCAGCAGCTGCGGCAGGATGACCTGGATCAGCAGCGTCTGCTGATGGCTTTCGCGCTTGATGCGGGTTTCGGCCACATAGATGCCGACCAACTCGGACGGTGGCTGCACCAGCGCGCGCGCGTGCAGCAGCGCCAGGCGCACCGGCCGGTTCTGGAACACGCCGTCGTTGTAGGCGATCTCCTGTCCGACCAGGCGGCCGTGCAGGCCGGGCAAGGCCGGGTCGCCGGCCATCGTCTCGCCGGCGGCGTTGCGGATCGCGTAGTAGATGGTGTCGTACTTGTCGAGCAGCAGCGTGCGCTCGGCGTCTTTTTCCAGGTCGAAGGCGAGGCGCCCATTGACGCGCGTCACGTGCAGCAGCAGTTCGCGCGCGATCTCGTTGAGCTCGACGTCATAGACATCGTCGGCCACGTTGCGCACGATCAGGTAGCTGCCGACCACGTCGACGAGCAGCACCAGCGACAGCGGAATCAACACCAGGCGCAGCAGCTTGCTGCGCAGTGTCGGGTTGCTCTCAGACGGCACTGGACTTCTCGAGCAGGTAGCCCATGCCGCGTACGGTGCGGATGTCGATCTTGAACGGTTCGAGCTTCTTGCGCAGTCGGTGCACGTAGACCTCGATCGCGTTGCTGCCGCCGTCGTCGCCCCAACCGAACAGGCGGTCCACCAGCTGTTCCTTGGTCACCACATGGCCCTGACGCGACAGCAGCAGCTCGATCACCGCCAGTTCGCGCACCGACAGTTCCACTGGCTGATCGCCGTGGAACAGGCGGTGTGCTTCGAGGTCGAAGCGCAGTTCGCCGTGGGTCAGGGTCTTGCCGGTGTGGAACTGGCCGCGCCGGATCAGCGCGCGCACACGCGCTTCGAACTCGGGCAGGTCGAAGGGTTTGGTCATGTAGTCGTCGGCACCCAGATCGAGCCCGGCGACGCGATCGTCCAGCGTGTCGCGCGCGGTCAACAGCAGCACCGGCATGCGCGATTTGCGCTGGCGCAGGCGCTGCAGCACCTGCAAGCCATCCATGCGCGGCAGGGCGATGTCGAGCAGCAGCAGGTCGTAGCCGTCGCCGGCGAGCGCACGTTCGGCGTCCTCGCCGTTGTCGACGCAGT
>DASQOS010000339.1:0-3567 GCA_035644375.1 Rhizobacter sp. | reverse complement strand
GCGAATTCCCGTGCCTCAGACTGCGTCCAACCCATGAAGCCATTGCGTCTTGAATTCTCTGGCCGAGGTTTTCGTTCGACTGCTGTCGTGCTCGGGTGCCTTGCGGTCTTGGCTTTGACGGGTTGTGCGGGATACCAGGCTTTTCGAGATGGTCAGCAGGCCCTGGCCGAAGGAAAGCAAGAGCCCGGACTCGCGAGCCTTCGATCGGCGATGGAGCAAAGCCCTGGCAACAGCGAATACCGCCGCACCTACTACACGCAGCGTGAAACCGCCCTGAACGCCTTGTTGCACGAGGCCGACCTGGCTCTGGACCTGGGTGATTTCTCGGCAGCGCGAGACGCCTATGCCAAGGCCACGCGCCTGGATGGATCGAATCCGCGTGCTGCAGAGGGAGCCGCACGCGTCGAGGTTCAAGAGCGCCACTGGAAGGCGCTTGATGCCGCGAGCGCGATGGCCAAGTCCAATGACCTCGATGGTGCGATTTCCAAAGTGCAGCAGGTCATTTCAGAAAATCAAAACCACCGCCGCGCGAACCAGCTCTTGCGTCAACTGCTGCGACAGCAGACCGATGTGTCGGGCAAAGAACTCGGCATTTATCCCAAGCTGCGGGCGGCTTACCGGGTGCCGGTGTCATTGAGCTTCAACAATGCATCGTTGCAGCAGGTGTTCGAGGCGTTGAAGCAAGCGTCAGGGCTGAATTTCATGATCGAACGCGATGTGCGCCCCGATCTGCGCGTGACCTTGTCGGTGGCCAACAAGCCGGTGGAAGACATCGTTCGCCTGTTGCTGGCGACCAACCAGCTGGAGCGCAGGGTGCTGGACGACAACACCTTGTTGATCTACCCGAACACGCCGGCCAAGGCGGCCGAGTACCGCGAAATGGTGGTGCGCACCTTCTACCTGAGCAATGCGGATGCGACCAAGGTGGCCAATGTCGTGCGCACCATTGCCAAGGTGCGTGACGTGGTGGTCGATGAAAAGCTCAACATGCTGATGGTGCGTGACTCTGCTGAAGCCGTGCGCCTGGCCGAGAGGTTGATTGCCTCGCAAGACCTCGCCGAGCCGGAGGTGATGCTGGAACTGGAGGTGCTTGAAGTCAGTGTCAACCGGCTGCTGGAACTGGGCATTCGGTGGCCCGACTCCGTGTCTGCCGGTGTGGTGGGATCGTCGGGCGTGGCAGGGCAATTGCGGCTCGACGAATTGCGCAACCGAAACTCCAGCATGGTCCGGTTGAACATCAACGATCCCGTCATTTCAGCCCAGTTGAGAAGCCAGAAGGGCGATGCCAATCTGCTTGCCAACCCGCGCGTCCGCGTGCGAAACAAGCAGACGGCCAAGATCTTGATCGGCGAGCGCGTGCCGGTGATCACCACCACGACCACCGCCAATGTCGGAAGCTCGGAATCGGTGAACTACCTCGATGTCGGTCTGAAGCTGGAGATCGAGCCCACGGTGTCGCTGGACGACGACGTCTCGATGAAGATTGCGCTCGAAGTGTCGAACATTCTGGAGACGATCGTTCGCCCGGGTACGCAGGCCTATCGCCTTGGCACGCGCAACACCTCGACGAGCCTGCGCGTCAAAGACGGCGAAACCAATATCCTGGCCGGTCTGATTCAGCGTGACGAGCGCCACTCCAACACGGGTGTCCCCGGGTTGAACGAGATACCGGTCGTCAGCAAGCTTTTCGGCGCCGCGCAGGACAGCGATTCGCGTACCGAGATCGTGTTGCTGATCACGCCGCGCATCGTACGCAACCTCAACGTGCCGGGTGTCGGCTTGCAGGAGTTCTTGTCCGGTACCGAAGCTTCGGTAGGGGCGTCGCCCATTCAACTGGGCACGTCGACCCTGCCCATGCAGACCAACCAAAGCCTGCCATCGGTGCCGATTTATCGCCCAAGCGCGCCGGTGCCGCCATCCAGCGGATCGCCGCCACCGGCTTTGACGGTCCCTGGGATCGTTCCCTCATCGCCCGGGTCGCAATGAGGTGCGCAAGCACAGCGCAGGTTATTGGGCAGCGGCCTTTGACGCGCCATGCAGGATTCAGCCTGGTCGAATTGCTGGTGGTCATCGCGATCATGGCGGTGCTGGCCAGCATCGGTTTGCCGTTGGCAGAGTTGTCGCATCAGCGGACCAAGGAAGAGGAACTACGCCGTTCGCTGCGAGAAATCCGCAGCGCCATCGACGCCTACAAGCAACTGGTGGATCAAGGACGCATTCAGAAAGCCGCTGATTCTTCAGGCTATCCGCCACGCCTGGATCTGCTGGTCAGCGGAGTCGTCGATTCAAGGTCGCCGCAGGGTCAGAAGCTCTACTTTCTGCGCCGATTGCCACGCGATCCCTTTGCGCCGAGCGAATCCACGACAGCGGCCGACACGTGGGGTCTTCGCAGCTACGTCAGTTCTGCGGAAGCGCCCAAAGAAGGCGTGGATGTCTATGACATTTACTCGCGTGCTCCGGGCTTGGGCCTCGATGGCACGGCCTATCGCCAGTGGTGAGGCCAGCGATGATTTTGGGATTCGTCGGCTGCCACGTGCCTCGCCGAAGAAGGCTCGGCTTCACGTTGATCGAGCTGCTCGTCGTGATGGCCATTCTGGCCACCTTGCTGTCGATCGCGGCCCCTCGGTACTTTGAATCGGTCGGGCGGGCGAAGGAGGCTGCGCTTCACACCAATCTTCGGTTGCTGCGAGAGGCCATCGACAAACATCGGGCCGACACGGGTCGCTTCCCCGACACCTTGGCCCGCTTGGCCGAGAAGCGGTATCTCAGGGCGGTTCCGCTGGATCCGGTGACGGACAGCGCGGACACTTGGGTGCTGGCGCCCCACCCGGATGGCGTGACGCCAGGCGTCTACGACGTTCACAGCGGTGCTCCCGGGCTTGGCCGTGACGGGACGGCCTACGTGACATGGTGAAGATGACAGGCATGACGACGTGTGCCGCTCACAAGCGCGAGGGCGGCTTCACCTACTTGGGAATACTGCTTGCCATTGCGCTGCTGGGCATCGGACTGGTCGGCGCGACCGAGGTGTGGGTCACCACGGCCAGAAGACACCGGATGGAGCAACTCGAATGGATCGGCGTGCAGTTCACCCAGGCCATTGGCAGCTATTACGACGCATCCACCGGCTCGGTGAAGATCTATCCCGACACCTTGCAGGAACTGTTGGAGGACCATCGTTACCTGACGTTGCGTCGCCATTTGCGCGTCATCTACGCCAATCCCTTCACCGGCAAAGCCGATTGGGAAATCATTCGCGCCGCGGACGGACGCGTGCGCGGAATCCGAGCGTCGATCCCGACTGACACCGGAACCACCAGCCGCGAGTTCGTGTATTTGCCGCCGGTGATGTGAGCGGCAATTTGTCACGAAAGCGCGTGTCGTCCTTCGGAAACGTTGGAGGCAGACCGCCTGCGCACGGGTAGTGCGGAAAAGTGCAGCAATTGACCCCCTAATGGTTGGACCGCCTTCTGGCAAGCTGAACACAATCGGCTGGAGTCAATCCCCCGTGGCCCTTGTTCCTATGACACCTTCGACCGCCGTGCCCGCTGCTGCAGTGGGAAGCCC
>DASQOS010000338.1:0-4220 GCA_035644375.1 Rhizobacter sp. | reverse complement strand
TCTCCACCATCACCCCAAACACGCTCCGCGAACCCTTGGCGATTTGCCCGGCGATGTCGCGAGCCACGTCGATCTGCTTGTCATGCTGTTTGCCGCTGTTGGCGTGGCTGCAATCGACCATGAGCGCGGGTGGCAACTTTGCCGCTTCCAGGTCCCGGCATGCGGCGGCCACGCTGGCCGTGTCGTAATTGGGCGTCTTGCCGCCACGCAGGATCACGTGGCAGTCCTTGTTGCCGTTGGTCTGCACGACGGCGACCTGGCCGTTCTTGTGCACCGACAGGAAGTGGTGCGGACGCGCCGCGGCCTGGATCGCATCGGTGGCGATGCGGATGTTGCCGTCGGTGCCGTTCTTGAAGCCGATCGGCGCCGACAGGCCCGACGACAGCTCGCGGTGCACCTGGCTTTCGGTGGTGCGGGCGCCGATCGCGCCCCAGCTGATCAGGTCGCCGATGTACTGAGGTGAGATCACGTCGAGGAACTCGCTGCCCGCAGGCGTGCCGAGCTTGTTGATCTCGGTCAGCAGCTGGCGCGCGATGCGCAGGCCTTCGTCGATGCGGTAGCTTTCATCGAGGTACGGGTCATTGATCAGGCCCTTCCAGCCGACCGTGGTGCGCGGCTTCTCGAAGTACACGCGCATCACGATTTCCAGCGTGCCGGCGTACTTCTGGCGCATCGCCAGCAGCTTACGGGCGTATTCGACCGCGGCGACCGGGTCGTGAATCGAGCAAGGTCCCATGACCACCAGCAGCCGGTCGTCGTTGCCGGCCATGATCTGCTTGATGTTCTGGCGTGTTTCGGTGATCAGCGTTTCAGCCGCCGTGCCGCGGATCGGGAAAAAGCGCACCAAGTGCTCGGGTGGCGGCAGTGGCAGCACTTCCTGGATGCGTTCGTCATCGGTCTGGCCGGTCTTGTCGGCGGGAGCCGACCAACCTTCGGCGGCACTGGCAGATTGGGCGTTCATGACAAAGCTCCTGGAGAAATCGTTTTGAGTGCGAAACCTGAAACGGCAAAAAAAAACCGCCGGTGACTCCGGCGGTTGGGTGAGTTCGGTGCGTCTTCTTGATGTCTACGCGCTGATCTCTCCGCCGCCGGTGCGGTGCGAGAACCAGAAGTAGCCAAAAAAGAAGTGGACGGAACGCATGGGCCGAAATGTAGCACGAGGCCAATTCACGGCGTCAAGCCGCCGGAACAGGCCAGCAAAGCGCCGCCGTGCCCGAGCCACAACGCACGGACGGGTCATGCCTGGCGAGGGGCTGGGCCGCTGGCCCAGCGCGCGTTGCAAGGTGGAACGAAGCGACGTGGGCAGCCCACTTCAAGCCGTTCCACCAACCGTCAGACGGTCGATGCGCAGCGTCGGCTGACCCACGCCCACCGGCACGCTCTGCCCTTCCTTGCCGCACACGCCGACGCCGGTGTCGAGCTTCATGTCGTTGCCGATCATGCTGACGCGGGTCAGTGCGTCCGGTCCGTTGCCGATGATGGTCGCGCCCTTGACCGGGTACTGGATCTTGCCGTTCTCGACCCAGAAGGCTTCGCTGGCCGAGAACACGAACTTGCCGCTGGTGATGTCGACCTGGCCGCCGCCGAAGTTGGTGGCGTAGAGGCCGCGCTTCAGCCCGGCGATGATTTCTTCCTTGGTCTTGTCGCCGCCCAGCATGTAGGTGTTGGTCATGCGCGGCATCGGCACCGCGGCATAACTTTCGCGCCGGCCGTTGCCGGTGGGTGCCACGCCCATCAGTCGGGCGTTCATCGAGTCCTGGATGTAGCCCTTCAGGATGCCGTCTTCGATCAGCACGTTGCGCTGGCTGGCGTTGCCTTCGTCGTCCACGTTGAGCGAGCCGCGCCGGTCGGGGAGGGTGCCGTCGTCGAGCACCGTGACGCCTTTGGCCGCGACGCGTTGGCCGATGCGGCCGCTGAACGCACTCGACCCCTTGCGGTTGAAGTCGCCTTCGAGCCCATGGCCGATGGCTTCGTGCAACAGCACACCGGGCCAGCCCGGGCCGAGCACCACACTCATCTCACCCGCTTTGGCCGGACGCGCTTCGAGGTTGGTCAGCGCCGCGTTGACGGCGTCGTCGACATAGCTGGCGATCATCGTGTCGTGGAAATAGCCGAGCCCGAAGCGGCCGCCACCACCGCCCGAGCCGACTTCGCGCCGCACTTCGCCGTTGACGGTCTGCTCGGCGATCACGGTCACGGACAAACGCACCAGCGGGCGCACGTCGGCGGCCAGCGTGCCATCGGCGCGTGCCACCAGCACCACGTCGTACTCGGCGGCCACGCCGGCCATCACTTGCTTGATGCGCGGGTCTTTGGCGCGCGCCATTTTTTCAACCCGCTCCAGCAACGCCACCTTCTGGGTGCTATCGAGTGTGGCGATCGGGTCCATCGGCGCGTACAGCAAGCGGCTCTTGGCCAGCGTGTGCTGGCCGGTGATCTTGACGCTGCGGCTCTGGCCGGCTGCGGCAATCGTGCGCACCGTGCGGGCGGCGTCCATCAGCGCGGCTTCGGAGATGTCGTCGGAATAGGCGAAGGCGGTCTTTTCGCCGGCCACTGCGCGCACCCCGACGCCTTGGTCGATGCCGAAACTGCCGGATTTGACGATGCCTTCTTCCAGACTCCAGCCTTCGCTGCGGGTGTATTGGAAGTACAGGTCGGCGTCGTCGATGCGGTGTTCCGCGATGGTCCGGAGCGCCTGCGACAGCGTCGCATCGGTCAAGCCAAAGGGTTCGAGCAGCAACGACCTGGCGACCGCCAGACGTTCGAGGGTAGGTTCGCGCGAGATCATGAAACCATTGTAGGAGTGCGGCGGCGAACCGGCGGGTTCAAGGGGCATCGCGGTTCACAGATCTTTACCCCGTGCGCGTCCCGGCGGCATCCGATGGGCGTCGGATGCCGCTCTGTTTTTCAGTCCGCCGCTTCGGTTTTCAACGCCAACGCGCGCGCGTACAGCGCGTTGCGCGCCGCGCCCGTCAGCTCGGCCGCAATCGACACGGCTTGTTTCAACGGCAGCTCGGCCAGCAGCGTGCGCAGCACGCGGTCATGGCCGGCCCCCGCGTCATCGGCCACCGCAGGCCGGCGCGCGTGCAGCACCAGCACGAATTCACCGCGGCTGCGGTTGGCATCGCCCGCCAGCCAGGCCGGCAGCTGCCGTGCCGGCAGCGTGACCACCGTCTCGAACTGCTTGGTGAGTTCGCGGCACAGCGTCACGGGCCGCTCGCCGCAGGCCTCGGCCAGGCCTTGCAAAAGCGCCGCAATGCGGTGCGGCGCCTCGAACAACACCTGGGCCTCATGGCGCGCCGCCAGATTCGTCAGCACCTGGGCGCGTTCGCCGGCACGCGTGGGCACAAAGCCGATGAAGGCAAAGCCGCTGCCCACCGCATCTCCCGCCACGCTCAACGCCGCCAGCGCACTGCTGGCACCCGGCAACGGGACCGTGCGGTAGCCCGCCGCCTGCGCCGCGGCCACCAGTGCGGCGCCGGGGTCGCTGACCGCCGGGGTGCCGGCATCGCTGATGTAGGCGACACGCTCGCCGCGCGACAGCCGCGCCAGCACGTCCACCGAGGCCTCGCGTTCGTTGTGTTCGTGCAGCGCCAGCAGAGGTTTGTCCAGGCCCAGATGCCGCAGCAGCGGCGCACTGTGGCGCGTGTCTTCGCAGGCCACCGCGTCCACCAGCGACAGCACGTGGATCGCACGCAGGCTGATGTCGGCCAAGTTGCCGATCGGCGTGGCCACGATGTAGAGCGTGCCTGCGGGATACTGCTGCTGGCCGGCCGCCGCGCGCGCGGCTTGCAACATCAAAGAGGCATCCGTGGTCACGGCGATCCAGACGACAAAAGGGGTGGGAGACGCAGGCGAAGCGCGTGCCCTGGCGCACTTGCAAGGCCATGGCTTGACGCTGATTCAGCGCAATTATCGGGTCGCGGCCGGCCCGAACGCGCGCGGCGGCGAGGTCGATTTGATTCTGCGCGAGCGCGACGGCACGCTGGTGTTCGTCGAGGTTCGTTGCCGCGTGGCGGCCAGCCATGGCGGCGCGGCCGGCAGCATCACCCGCGCCAAGCAAGGCCGCGTGGTTTTCGCGGCGCAGCATTACCTGATGGCCTTCGCCTCGCCGCCGCCCTGCCGTTTCGACGTGGTGGCGATCGACGGCGACGCCCTGAGCTGGCTGCGCGCTGCCTTTGACGCAGCGTGACGGCACGGGAACCAAGACGGTCAACCCC
>DASQOS010000337.1:0-2122 GCA_035644375.1 Rhizobacter sp. | reverse complement strand
ATCAGGCTGTTTTCGTCCACCGCCATGACACCGAAGCCGCTGGCTTCGGCGCGGGTCACCGCAATGCAGCCCACCGTGCATTCGCGCCCCTTGGCCACATGGTCGGCCAACATCAACGCGTAGTTCATCTTGTAGATGTGGTCGCCGGCCAGCACCACCACGTAGTCGGCGCGGTAGCTCGCGATGATGTCCTGGTTCTGGTACACGGCGTCCGCGGTGCCCCGGTACCACGACTCGTCGTCGTTGCGTTGCTGCGCCGGCAGCAGGTCGACGAACTCGTTCATCTCGTTTTTCAGGAAGGCCCAGCCGCGTTGCAGGTGCTGCATCAGGCTGTGCGACTTGTATTGCGTGATGACGCCGATGCGCCGGATACCGGAATTCAGGCAGTTGGACAGCGCGAAATCGATGATGCGGAACTTGCCCCCGAAATACACCGCCGGCTTGGCGCGCTTGTCGGTCAGGTTCTTCAGACGACTGCCGCGGCCGCCGGCCAGTACCAGCGCCACGGCGCGCTTGGGCAGGTCCAGGCTCTGCGCTAAATCCCTTGCTTGCATGAAAACTCCGTCGGGGAAAACACGTTCATTGTGCACGCCAGCCGTGCAGCCGCACCAAGCAGTTGGCGTGCCGCACAGGAACAAGGCCGGCGCACCAAAGCGGACGAATTGCGCACCAGCAGCCGACAGCTTTCACAGACTTGACGTTGCCGGTGGCGGCGAGGACACTGCGCCGCACAGGGCGTCGGTGGCACCTCTTTTGCAATGTCTACCGGCGACACGTCTCTCACAGCAAAGGATTCCAGGTGACCTCTCTCTCTGCTGCCCCAAGCGTGCAAGCCCAGCTGGACGAACACCTGCTGCGCACCGTCGGCGTGGCACCGCAAGACGCCACGCCCACCGATCTGATGCAGGCCGTGGCCCAGCTGGCGCGCCAGCAACTGTCCGAGCGCTGGGTCAAGAACCAGGCGCTCGAACGCGACGCCAAGGCGCGGCGTGTTTACTACCTGTCGATGGAATTCCTGATCGGCCGTACGCTGTCGAACGCGCTGGCGGCGCTCGACCTGCGCGAGTCGGCCGCCTCCGCCGTGGTCGAGCACGCGCAAAAGCTCGAAGACGTTGCCGAGCAAGAGCCCGATGCCGCGCTGGGCAACGGTGGCCTGGGCCGTCTGGCGGCCTGTTTTCTGGACGCGATGGCGACCGTCGGCCTGCCTTCGTTCGGCTACGGCATTCGCTACGAATACGGCATGTTCGCGCAGGACATCGTCGATGGCCGCCAGATCGAACAACCCGACCCCTGGCTTGCCGACGGCACACCGTGGGAGTTCCCGCGTGCCGGCATCAGCTATCCAGTGCGTTTTGGCGGCTGGGTCGAGCATGGCGGCGAAAAGCCGCTGTGGCGGCCCGCCGGCGAAGTGGCCGCCAAGGCCTACGACATGGTGATTCCCGGCCACGGCACGCAAAAGATCAGCACCTTGCGTCTGTGGAAGGCCACGGCGCCGGCGCACATCGACTTGCACGCCTTCAACACCGGCGACTACGCACGCGCCGCCGGCGTGAAAAACGAGTTCGAAAACATTTCGTGGGTGCTGTACCCGAACGACAGCACGCCGGCCGGACGCGAACTGCGCCTGCGCCAGGAATATTTCTTCACCTCGGCGTCCATCCAGGACATCGTCGGCCGCCACCTCGAAGAAAACGGCACGCTGGCCAACCTGGCCAACAAGGTGGCGATCCACCTGAACGACACGCACCCGGCCATCGGCGTGGCCGAGCTGATGCGCGTGCTGTGCGACGACCACGGCATGCTGTGGGCCAGTGCCTGGGCGTTGTGCCAGAAAACCTTCTCGTACACCAACCACACGCTGATGCCGGAGGCGCTGGAAACCTGGGCCGTCTCGCTGATGCAGCACGTGCTGCCGCGCCACCTGGAAATCATCTTCCGCATCAACCACGATTTTCTGCTCGAAGCGGCCAAACACCGGCCCGGCGACAACGGCTTTCTGAGCCGGCTGTCGCTGATCGACGAATCGGGCGAACGGCGCGTGCGCATGGCCAACCTGTCCATCGTCGGCAGCCACAAGGTGAACGGCGTCTCGGCACTGCACTCCGATTTGCTGACCAAGACC
>DASQOS010000336.1:0-2812 GCA_035644375.1 Rhizobacter sp. | reverse complement strand
ATGAAGTTCAGCCACTCCTGCAGCCGGTAGCGCGCCAGCGTGCCATTGGCGGGCGCCAGGTTCTTGGTCGGTACCATGTCGGCGATGTACTGCACGATGGCCGGCCCTTCGCTGAGGCGTTCGCCGCTGTCCAGCTCCAGCAGCGGCACATAGCCCTTGGGATTGATGGTGTAGTAGTCGGTGCCGTCGACCAGCTGGTGCGTCTTGGTGCTGGCCAGCACGGCCTCGAAGGCCAGGCCGGCTTCACGCAGGACGATGTGCGGCGACAGCGAGCAGGTGCCTGGGCTCAGATAAAGCTTCATGGGGTGTGGGTCGAAGTGGCAGAGGCGCTCATTACACCGCGTCCGCAGTGCGGCCTGTGTGCAAGATGTTTGAGGGGCGTGTGCAAAACCATGCGTGTTGGAAGCGCGAGCCGCGGCGTAGAGTGACTGCATGAATACCCTTACTGCGACCCCGATCCGACAGTCCCGCCAGGTCGAGCGCCTGGTGCGCGGCCAGCGCACCTCGGACGGCGCCGGCGTCAAGCTGACCCGTGTGTTGACGCAGCCGCTGCAGCGCCGGCTCGATCCGTTCTTGCTGCTCGACGCCTTTGGCAGCGATGCGTCCGACGATTATGTCGGGGGCTTTCCCAAGCACCCGCACCGCGGCTTCGAGACCGTCACCTACATGCTGGCCGGGCGCATGCGCCACCGCGACAGCGTGGGCAACGTCGGCCTGCTCGAGCCGGGCAGCGTGCAATGGATGACCGCAGGTCGCGGCATCGTCCATTCGGAAATGCCGGAGCAGGAAGCAGGCCGCATGGCCGGCTTCCAGTTGTGGGTCAATCTGGCCGCCAAGGACAAGATGACCACGCCCAGCTACCGCGACGTGGCGCCGGCCGAAGTGCCGGTGTTCACGCTGGACAGCGGCGTGACGGTGTGCGTGATCGCCGGCGCCAGCCACGGCGTCAGCGGCGCGGTGGCGCGCCCCACCACCGAGCCGCTGTACCTGGACATCACGCTGCCGCCGGGCAGCTCGTTCGAGCAGGCGCTGCCGGTCGAGCACAACGCGTTCGTCTATGTGTTCGGCGGCGCGGTCGACGTCGGTCCAGGTGAGGCCCAGCGCGTGGACAACGAACGCATGGCCATCCTGAGCAACGACGTGGCGGCCGATGGCGTGCGCCTGGCCGCGCCGGCCACGCTGGACGAAGCTGCGCGGGTGCTGCTGGTCGCCGGCAGGCCGCTGCACGAACCGATCGTCCAGCACGGCCCGTTCGTGATGAACAGCGTGGAAGAAATCCGCCAGGCGGTGGCCGACTTTCAACGCGGGGCGCTGGCACCCGAGCGGGCGGCCTGAGCCGAGGGCTTTCTGCAGCGGCAGCGGCGCTTGGGCTACGCTCGCGGCTTTCCCCAGGAGAGCTGTCCATGCCCCGTCTGATTCTTGAAGAAGCGCGCTTGCACCCGGTCATCCGGACCGAGGTGGCGAATTGGCATGCCGACATCGTGCACAACGTGCAGGCGGCTGCGTCGTCGAACGCCGTGCTGGTCGTGGGCATGGCGCAGAACCCCTTTTGCGGCCGGGCCCGCCGGGCGCTGAGCTCGGCCGGCATCGCGTTCCAGTACCTGGAATACGGCAGCTACTTCAGCCAGTGGAAACCGCGCACCGCGCTGAAGATGTGGACCGGCTGGCCGACCTTTCCGATGGTGTTCGTCAAGGGCAGCCTGGTCGGGGGCGCCACCGATCTGCGCCAGCTGATCGCCAGCGGTGAACTGAAGCGCCTGCTGGGCGAGTGAGCTTGCGCCGTACCGCGTGCCGGGTCTTGGCGTCGCTGCTGTGCGCCGCCTGGGCCGCAGCCTTCGCCACCGAGGCGGCGCCGGCACTGCAACCCTGCCGCGTGCCGGGCCTGCGCAACGAAGTCATGTGCGGCCAGGTGCAGCGGCCACTCAACCCGGCGCAGCCCGATGGCGTGCAGATCGACGTGCACTATGTGTTGCTGCCGGCGCTGGCGCGCCGCAAGCTGCCCGACCCGGTGTTTCTGCTGGCGGGCGGCCCGGGCCAGAGTGCCATCGACGTGGCGCCCAGCGTGCTGCCCTTGTTCACGCGGCTCAACAACCGGCGCGACATCGTGTTCGTGGACCAGCGTGGCACCGGCCGCTCGGCACCCTTGAATTGCGAGGACACGCGCACCCAGAGCGTGGCCTCGCAGTCCGACCCGCAGCAGCAGTTCACGCAGCTGGTGGCGTGCCGTGACGCCTTGCAGAAGCTGCCCTACGGCGACCTGCGCTTCTTCACCACGCCGCTCGCGATGCAGGACCTGGATGCCGTGCGGCGCCAGCTGGGTGCCGCACGCATCAACCTCGTGGGCGCTTCGTATGGCACGCGGGCGGCACTCGATTACCAACGGCAGTTTCCTGAAGCGGTGCGGCGCAGCGTGCTGGACGGCGTGGCGCCGCCCGACATGGTGTTGCCCGAAAGTTCAGGGGCCGACAGCCAGGCGGTGCTGCAGGCGCTGTTTGGCGCCTGCGAGCACGAGCCCGACTGCACCCGCCTCTACCCGCAACTGCGTGCCGAGTGGAGCGCGCTGCGCAACAGCCTGCCCCGTTCGGTGACGGTCGTGCACCCGTTGAGTGGCCGGCCCGAGACCTTCACGCTGACCGGTGACATGCTGATGGCTGCGGTGCGTGGGCCACTGTATGCACCGGCGATCGCCTCTGCGCTGCCGCTGGCCATTCACGAAGCCGCCCAAGGCCGGATGCAGGCGCTGGTGTCGCTGAGCAGTGCGCTGTCGCCCGGCAAAAGAGGCGCTGTGGCGATGGGCATGCATTTCTCGGTG
>DASQOS010000335.1:0-2903 GCA_035644375.1 Rhizobacter sp. | reverse complement strand
TGTACTTGAACCCTGGCGCAACGACCTCGTAGTACCAGCTCGGCACCGTGGCGGTGAAGCGGTCGAAGGCATCGCGGTTCATGCCGTGCAGCCGCATCACGCGCGCGCGCTGCAGCAGCTCGGGGTCGCGCATCACCAGCATGCCGCCCTCGCCGGTGGTCATGGTCTTGTTGGCATAGAAGCTGAACACCGTGGCGTCGGATGCCAGCGTGCCGACCAACTGGCCGCCCACGGTGCTGGGCAGCGCGTGGGCGGCGTCTTCCACGACTTTCAGGCCGTGGCGCCGTGCAATGTCCAGGATCGCCGGCATGTCGGCCGCCAGCCCGGCATAGTGGACCGGCAAGATGCACTTGGTGCGCGGCGTGATCGCCGCTTCGACCGCGCGCGGATCGATGTTGAGCGTGGCCGGGTCGATGTCGACCAGCACCACGTCGGCGCCCAGGTAGCGAACCACTTCTGCGGTGGCCGTGAAGGTGTGGGTGGTGGTGATGACCTCGTCGCCCGGACCGATGCCCAGCGCTTCGAGCGCCAGGTGCAGGCCGGCGGTCGCCGAGTTGACGGCCAGCGACTGCAGACTCGCATCGCCGAGGAACGCGGTGAAGTCGTCTTCGAAGCGCTTGGCCTTCGGGCCGGTCGTGACCCAACCCGACCGCAGTGTGTCCACCACTTCGGCGATTTCTTCATCGCCGATTTCGGGCAGGGCAAAGGGCAGGAAGGGCAAGGTCGGCGAACTCATGTCACATCTGCCTTCCACGGATTGATCAAGACCAGATCCGGCACATGCGCAAAGTCTTTGGTGTTGCGCGTGGCCAGCGGCACGCGGTGGTGCGCAGCCGTGGCTGCGATTTGCGCATCCTCCACCGAGATAGGTTGGCCACTGCGGCTGCGCTGCGCGACGATGGCGGCATAAATCGGCGCCACTTGCTCATCGAATGCCAGGTTCAATCCATGAAACTCTTGCTCGAACATGGCCTGAGCCACGTCGGCCAGAGCGCTTCGCTTTTTGCCCGTCGGCATCAGCGCGACGCCGAGGAGAATTTCGGCCTGCGTGATCGCGCTGATCAAAAAACGGGTCTGTGGGCCCTGGGCTGCAAACCAGTCGAGCACCACTGGCTCCGGCCTTGACCGCATCAGCTCTGAAAGGACATTGGTGTCCAGAAGGATTCTGGACACACTCATTGACCGCCCCACTTGGGCGGCAGGCGCGGAGCCTGTCTTGCGGGCAGCGGCAGAGCCTCGACCGCCACCTTGGCAAATCGCCGTTGTATTCGCTGAGCGAAGGGCTCGTCGTGCACCACCCCCAGCACCGCCTGCTCCAAGATGTCTCGGGCGTGTTGCTCCATGGACACGCCTCGACGGGCGGCCAAGACGCGCAACTCCGCTTTCACGCGTTCATCCATGCTGCGAATCATCAAGGTGGCCATAGGTGCCTCCACGTCATAAAAACTGCATGCAGTGTAATCAAAGATTGCAATGCATTCAAATGACTGCGACGCTGCACAACGAAGCATTTCGTACAGTTTCAAAACCCAAACTTGATTCTGTACAAGTCAAGGCGAGGCGGGCTGTCGCACTCATTTGCCCAACCAAGCAAGCACATGCGTACGCAACGCCGGAAAAGTGTTGAACAGACCGTAGAGCGAGGGATGAATACGCGTGACAGCACGGGTGATCGGCGGGGCCAGGGTCAGTCGTTGCACGCGGATGCGCGCCTGCGGAAACAGTGTTTTCAATCGACGCACCGGCACGCCCCGCACATCCGGGTTGCGCGGATTGTCATAGGTGAAGTCGTACCAGAGCACGCCCCCACCGGGCTTGACCGCGGCCCACATCGCGTCGGCCAGGCGCTGCTGGAAGGCGTCGTCGAGCAGCGACGAGAACACCGTGGCCTGCAGCACGATGTCCACGCTGGCCGGCGCGACGCCGAGCGCACTCGCGTCGCCCAGACGCAGGTCCACCGCGTCGGGCAGGCGTTCGCGCGCCACCGCGTACCGCTCGGCCAACAATTCGATGCCCGACAAGTGCTTCGGCAAGAAACCCATCCACACCAACTCGAGCAGGTTGCCGCCGGTGCCGCAGCCGACCTCGAGCAAGGTCTTCTCGGACAAGTCGGTCCAGCCCAGTCTCTTGAACAGCGCCAGCACGGCACGCTGGCGTTCCTGCATCGGCAACAAGGCCGCAGGATTCAGCAGGCTGTAGCGCGGGTCGTGCGGCACGCGGCGCGCATAACGCGCCTCGACCGAAACGGTCTCGCTGTGGTCTGGCGACGGGTGTGGGTTCATCGCGTCAAGGCGGAGAAGCGCTCGCGGCCGCGGCCGTGCACCAGCACATCCCACCAACCGAACAGCGATCCGATGCCGTAGCCGAAGTGATACGCGGCGATGACCGCCGGCACACGCAGCAGCACCGGCCATGCCAGCCGCTGTGTGCCGGCGACGGCGCCGCTCAGCGCCAGCAAACCAAGCAGATACGCCGATGCCAACAGCTGCACCGGCCAGGCCGCGCCACCGACCAGGGCCAGCAACCCAGCCAGCACCAGCAAGCCGACGAAGACGCCGGGCGCGACATGCCGCGCCGAGGCCGCCTGGCCGTGTTTCTTCATGACGAACGGCTTCCAGTACCCGTACTGGAGGTACTGCCGGAACACCTGGCCCAGCGCTGCACGCGGCCGGTAGGTGCTGCGGATGCGCGCCGACTGCCACACGCGCCCGCCGCCACGCACGATGCGCAGGTTGTGCTCGTCGTCCTGGTTGCGCACCAGGTTTTCGTCAAAGCCGCCGAAGCGATCGAAACTCTGGCGTGGCCAGCTGCCCAGGTAGACGGTGTCGGCCCAGCCGTTGTAATCGAGCCGGCGCGACAGCGCCCCGCCCGCCACCCAGCGCGATTGAAAGGCCGCCGCCACG
>DASQOS010000334.1:0-9227 GCA_035644375.1 Rhizobacter sp. | reverse complement strand
ACGACATCGCAGGTGGCGGCATTCAGTACGACCCAGATCTCGAACCTGACAACCGACGATTTGAATGCGTTGAGCACTGCGCAGTTCCACGCGTTCACCACCACGCAAGCCTCGGCCCTGACGCTCGGCGAGATCGCCGGCCTGGAATCCGCCGACCTGCGCGCGCTCAGCTCGGCGGCTTTGCGCGCGTGGTCGACCACGCAGTTCGACGCCCTCACCTCCGACCAACTCGCGTCTTTGACCACCAGCCAAATTGCCGCACTGACGACGGAGCACATTCTGAGCCTGAGCCCTGCCGACCTGACGGCGATGACTTCGACGCAATTCGCCGCGTTCAACAGCACGCAAGTAGTGGTCTTGAGTACCGACAGCATCGCCGCGTTGCAGACCGACGACCTGCGCGCCCTCAATACCTCGGCCTTCCATGCACTGAGTACCGACCAGATCGTCGCACTGACCACCGACCAGTTCTCCTCGCTGCGTGCCAGCCAGATCACAGGTTTGAGCACCGACCAGGCGGCGGCGCTGACGACCGACCAGATCGTGTCGTTCACGACAGCGCAGATCTCCGGCCTGGAAACGACCGACATCGCGGCGATGTCGATGACGCAGGTTTCTGCATTCGAGAACGTCGATCTGGGGGTGATGAGCCCGAAGCAAATCGACGCACTGATTCTTGTCTCGCCGATCGTGCTGGACCTGGACGGCAACGGTGTTCACACCAGCTCCGCGTCGCAAGGCGTCACGTTTGACCTGAACGCCACCGGCAACGCGCACAAGGTGGGCTGGGTTTCGGCAACAGACGGTCTGCTGGTGCGTGACATCAACCACGACGGCAAGATCAACGACGGCTCCGAGCTGTTCGGTGTCGGCACCAAGCTCGCCGATGGCACCCGCGCCGGCAATGGCTTCGCCGCCATGGCCGCGATGGACACCAACCACGACGGCAAGCTGAGCATCGCCGACAAGGACTTCAAGGAACTTCAGGTCTGGGTGGACGCCAACCACGACGGCAAAACCGATGCCGGCGAGCTGCACAAGCTCTCGGAGTTCGGCATCGTGTCGCTGGACCTGCATGGCCTGGTGGGCAAGGAAGTCGACCAGGGCAACTTGCTGGGCCTGACTTCGAGCTACACCACGGCCGACGGTGCGCAGCACGCCATGGCCGACGTGTGGTTCGCCAAGGACGTGGCACCCGCCACCTCGGCGCATGAGCAGCCGCCGGTGCAGTTGCATGAGTTGCTGGCGCCGCCCGCCACCGAGGTGCTGCCGCCCGCGGCCAGCACCCCAGCCAGCACCCCGGCCGCGCCGACCGTCACCCACGGCAGCGTCTCTCACGACAGCGCCTCGCTGGTCTCGATCGACAAGTCCCTCTTGCCCATCGATGAAAACAAGGCGCCTCCGCTGATTTAAGGATGCACTGGACTTCAGGGTTCGCCCTGAGTTTGCCAACCAGTTCACACACCGACAGGAGCGACAAGCGCCTTCGCTGGGAATTTGGACGCAGAAACAACCCCGTCTCTGTGGATCAGCACGGCACAGCCGATGGTCTACTTCGGTCCAAGTGACTGGAGTCAAGAGCGACGCCAATGTTGAATTTGCTGATCGAAGGCTGGCGTGGCGTGAACCACTCCTTTGCGCTGGTCAACCAGTGCCAGATCATCGAACTGTTGAAGTTCGATGATTTGCGGCTGTTTCACCGCGACCTGCCGTTTGCGATGCCGCACTGGAACGCCAAGACCCTGGACGCCGGTTTCTCCGCGGCCGACAAGGACCGCATCGAGTCGCTGATGGAGCCGGGCGCCCGGCCGATCGACTGCGTCTACCGCATCACCTCGCCGTTTCGCGCCGACCCGGCCAGCCACGTGCGCACGCTCAGCTTCATGGTGACCGAGCTCGGTCTGTCGGAGCGCAGCTTCGAGCCCGGCTCGACCCAGCTCGACCTTTACACCCGTGACGCCAACCTGATCGTCACGCCGACCCGCTGGTCGCGCGACCGCCTGGTGGAGCACGGCTTCGACGCCGACAAGATCCGCGTCGTGACCCACGGCGTGCGCAGCGACACCTTCTACCCGCTGACACCCGAGGAGCGCAGCGCGAACCGCGCCAACCTCGGCCTGCGTGCCGACGAAGTGGTGTTCCTGAACCTCGGCGCTGCGCTGTGGAACAAGGGCATCGACGTGCTGCTGCTGGGCTTTGCCCGGCTCAAGCAACAGCAAGCCAGCATCAAGCTGATCCTGAAGGACCAGCGCGGCCTGTACGGCATTTCGGTCGAGCAGACCGTGAAGGACTTGTCGGCCCAGCACCCTGCCCTGTTCAACGCCGAGACGCTGGCCGCGATCCAGGTGGTGCATGGCAACCTGAGCCAGGCGCAGCTGCGGCTGATGTACGGCGTGGCCGATTGCTACGTCTCGCCCTACCGCGCCGAAGGCTTCAACCTGCCGGTGCTCGAAGCGATTGCCTGCGGCACGCCCGCGGTGGTGACCGAGGGCGGCGCGACCGACGACTTCTGCACCCCCGACGTGGCGATGCGTGTGGCCAGCACGCCCGGCACGATGGACATGCCCGAGCGTGGCGGCGTCAGCCGCTTTTGCGAGCCCGACCCCGACGCCCTGGTGGCCGCCATGAAGGCGTTCTGCACCGGCCCCGGCATCGCCCGCCACACCTTCGCGCAAGGCCGGCAGCGGCTGGTGGAGAGTCTGACGTGGCAGCGTGCCACGCGCGAGCTGCACCAGCTGATCGCCGACCCGTTTGCCTTTGAAAAATCAGCACTCGAACAACGCGCGACCGCCTGACCCGACCCCTGCTTCCACCTTCATCCCCAAGGACTTCAAGATGCTTGCCAAGACAAAGATCGCCCCTTCCAAGATGGGCCAGGCCCAAGTCCTCGACCTGCTGAAGATGATTCGCCCCTGGACCATGCGCGCCAACCAGAAGGTCCGCGTTGGCAATGCCTACGACGGCGGCTACGTGCTGCCGGCGGCCATCTTGAACTGCGACGCCGTGGTCTCGGTCGGTGTGGGCCACGACGTGAGCTTCGACCTGGTGCTGGCGCAGCGCGGCGCGACCATCCTGCAGTACGACCACACGGTCGAAGGGCCGCCGCAAGCGCATGAGAACTTTCGCTTTCACAAGCTCGGCTGGGGCACGCGCACCATCGGCTCGTTCATCAGCTTCGACGACATCCACGCGCAGATGCAGGCCTTGAACGCCAAGCACCCGATGCTGAAGTTCGACATCGAAGGTGCCGAGTACGAAGTGCTCCAGGCCACCAACGCCGACCACCTGGCCGACTACGAAATCATTGCCTGCGAAGTGCACGATTTCGACAAGCTCGGCGACGCGGATTTCTTCGCCAGCGTGCACGCCGCCTTCGAGAAGCTCAACCAACACCACGTGCCCATCCACCTGCACGCCAACAACTACCAGAGCTTCGTGCTGGTCGAAGGCGTGCCGATCCCCAAGGTGCTTGAAGTCGCTTTCTTGCGCAAGGACCTCGACTCCTTTCCCAACCTGTCGAACGAGCCGATCCCCGGCCCGCTGGACCGCCCCAACCACCCGGGCCGTCCCGACATCTGCATGAACCCCTTCTGAGCAAATTTCCGACGAGACCGAGTCATGCGACGTTTGGTGATTTACTGCGACGGGGGCTTCGGCAACCGCTTCAACGCGCTGGTGTCCGGCCTGATCGTCGCCAAGACGCTGGACCTGAGCCCGCAGATCGTCTGGCCGGTGAACAACTGGTGCGGTGCGTCGTTCGGCGAGCTGTTCGAGAACGAGCTGCCCGTCGTCGACCGCGAGCTCGCCACCTACACGGCCGAGCGCGAGCGCTACCAGTACTTCATCGTCGAAGACCGCCTGGGCCTGGCCAAGGCCTGGACTTCGCCGCTGCACATGCAGACCTGGGACGAGGTGCGCGCCTTCACCAGCGCCAGCCATGACGACGTTTTTTACTACACCGCGCTGATCCCGAACTTCATCGACCTGGCGGCGCGCAAGGAGCAGGTGCACGCGCTGAAATTGCGTGGCGACATCACGCAACGCGCGCTGGGTTTTCTGCGTGAAGCCAGCCTGCAGCCCGGCACCTATTTCGGTGTGCAGATCCGCAAGACCGATTTCGGCGGCAACGGTGCCGACGACAACAACCTGTTCGAGCTGCTCGGCAAGGCATCGAACAAGCGCTTCTTCGTCTGCTCGGACGACAAGACAGTGGAAGAGCGCTTCAAGACGCTGCCCAACGTCAGCATCTACAGCAAGACCGCGCACGTCGAGAAACTCGTGCAAGGCAGCTGGAACGAAGTGACCTCAGACCAGAGCGGCCGGCTCTATGCCTGCAACGTGAACCGCAGCGGCCAGAGCGTCCTCGATGCGGTGGTCGATTTGCTGATCCTGTCGTATTCGCAAGTGGTGCAGACATCGAACAGCACGTTCTTGCAGACGGCGCTGTTGATGCAGGCGAGCCGCTGACGCAGCAGCTCTGCCCGTGGGTGCGATGCGCATGCATCGCGGCGCCGCGTTGACGTGTCCCAGGTACTTCCTGCCCGCTCCGCATGGACAGCACCTCGGCCGCAGGTTCAAAGAAGCTCTTTAGGTCTGCCCGGTCGCGAGGGTCCAGGGATTCAGGAATGGGACCCTGGCACGCTCGAAGTCCGATACGTCGCGAGTGACGACGGTCAGGCCGTACAGTGCGCCTGTGGCGGCGATGATCAGGTCAGGCTGCGAGAAAGTGTGTCCCGCTTTGCGGCCCTCTTCGACCATCAGTCGCCACTTCAACATGACATCCTCCGAGACTGGCAGCACGCGTTGCTCGAACATCGGCCGAACCTTGTTCGTCAGCCAGTCCATCAAGTCGGCGCGCCGGGCTACATCAGCGACAAGTTCGATGCCGAATCGAATCTCAGCCAACGTGACGGTGCTGATGAACAACGATTCCAGCGCCTGCGACGCGACGAATGCAACCACGTTCCTATCAGCATGCAGGCGACGGAGTTCCGAAATGACGTTGGTGTCGAGAAGCCAGCCCGTCACAGCGCCACGTCCCGCACGGGCATCTGTGCGCGCGGCACTGCAAGCTCACTGTCTTGATGCGGCGATGACTGCATCGCCTCTACAAGAGCCCGGCCGCTCCGATCGCCTCGCAGGCGTCGGAATTCCTCGGCAGCGATCACGACAACTGCGTCGCGTCCGTGAACCGTCACGTGCTGCGGGCCTTCGCTGCGAACGCGGCGGACCAGTTCGCTAAACCGTGCCTTGGCGTCCTGCAAGACCCAATGGCCCGGCAGGCCTGTCACAGGTGGTTTTGTGATTTTGTCCATGAGCCCCATAATTCTAGTCAGTCTGACCAGACTAGCACGCTGCCGGGCCTCATTCAAGGAAATTCTTCCAAAGGCTTCGCATCATCCCCAGACGGCAACGCAACCAGTGGGTGAGCCACCCCAACACGCATGCCGCCGATGCTGGTTTCGTCGGCCGGCGAGGCTTCGGCGCACTAGCCTGGCTGCGCTGTCAGCCGAACCCCAAGCGCCCTGGCGACCTTGACGATGGTGTCGAAACGGGGCTTCGCGCCCGGGGCAAGTGCCTTGTACAGGCTTTCACGGCCCAGGCCCGCGTCTTTGGCCACCTGCGACATGCCTCGGGCACGGGCCACGTCCGCCAGTGCCAAGAGAAGCAAATCAGGGTCATCTGTTTCCAGCACAGCCGTCATGTACTCGGCCACGGCAGCGTCGTCCGTGAGATAGCGTGCTGCGTCGAATGGCACCAGTTTTCCTGGCTTCTTGGTACGGCTCATGGCTCCAACTCCAGTTGACTCAAAATGCGCTGCGCCCGTTTGATGTCGCGTGCTTGCATGGACTTGTCTCCACCGGCCAGCATGACGATGAGGACGTTGGCGCGGCGTGTGAAGTACAGGCGATACCCCGGGCCGAAGTTCACTCTCATTTCTGACACCTCGCTTCCGACCGGCTTCCAATCTCCAAGATTTCCCGCTTCTGCCTGGCGAAGCCTCGCAGCGATGCGAACCTGAACTCGTCGATCGGGCAGCGCGTCAAGCCAGTCCTGAAACTCCTGCGCCAGTTGGACGGAGAACATGCAGAATCGTATCTATATGGATACGATTCGTCAAGCCTCGAGTTCCTTGTTGGCATGACTGGCTCGACCGTCAATCGCACAGACAAGGGTTCTATACCAGCGGTTTTCATGGTCTGCCTTGCCGATCAGCGTGCCAAGCTCGAACGCGCGATCGGCAACTCAGAGGGTTGCTGCTGACGGCTCCCTCTGGGCCGTGCGCCGAAAAGTGTGCGGGGAGAAGCGGGCTACAAAAGCCGCCATACCGATTCGTGAAAATGACGGAGACCCACATGCCCGCCAACTTCGACAGCGCCAGCGCTGCGTCTTCCGCACGCCGGCCCAGGCCCGATTCCGCAGGCGGCTATTTCGCTTACCACGGCATCTGGTCACCGGGCGTTCGGCTGTTTCGCACGCTGAGGTTCAAAGCCAAGGCGCTGATCATTTCGCTCGCCTTCGTCATCCCGATGCTGTCTCTGCTCGGGTGGCTGATGAAAACCCAAGCCGATGCAGCCATGCACGCTCGCATGGACGCGACGCGGCAGCACGTCGAGGTCGCCGCGGGCGTGCTCGCTTGGGCTCAAGCGCAAGAGGCCGCCGGGAAAATGCCGCGTGAGCAAGCGCAACAGATGGCGATGCGCGCCGTATCGGGGCTGCGCTACGACGGCAAGGAATATTTCTGGATCACCGACATGCAGCCGCGCATGCTGATGCACCCGCTCCGGCCCGAACTCGACGGCACGGACCTCGGCACGAACCAGGACCCGAACGGGTTCGCGTTGTTCAACGCCTTCGTCGATACCGTTCGCAAGAATGGCAAAGGCTTCGTCGCTTACCAGTGGCCCAAGCCCGGCAGCGAGACCCCGGTGGACAAGATCTCGTACGTTCAAGGCTTTGAGCCCTGGGGCTGGGTCGTCGGCTCGGGGGTCTACGTGGGCGATCTGCAAGACGCGCTCACCCACCGGCTGATCTGGGTGGCGACGGCGATCGGCGTGGCCTTGACGGTGGCCGGCTATCTGTTCCTGAGCTTCTTTCGCGTGATGGACCACGGCCTGAAGGAAACCGGCCGCCACCTGCGTGCCATGACCGAGGGCAACCTGAAGACAGCGCCGGCCCCATGGGGCACCGACGAAGCCGCGCAACTGATGTGGGAGCTGCGCACCATGCAGGAATCGCTGCGCGGCGTGGTGACGCGCGTGCGCGCTTCGAGCCACGAGATCGTCACGTCGAGCGCCGAGGTCGCCCGCGGGGCGCTCGACCTGTCGGCCCGGACCGAGCAGGCGGCCGCCAATCTCGAAGAGTCGGCGGCCTCGATGGAACAGATTTCCGCCACCGGAAAGAACGCCGCCGCGCTGACGGGCGAAGCCTCGCAGGTGGCGCAGCGCAATGCCGAAGTGGCGACCACCGGCGGGCAGGTGATGCGCGAGGTGGCCACGACGATGGAACAGATTCGCGCCTCGTCCGGCAAGATCGCTGAGATCATCGGCACGATCGACGGCATCGCATTCCAGACCAACATCCTGGCCCTCAACGCAGCGGTAGAAGCAGCGCGCGCCGGTGAACAAGGCAGAGGCTTCGCGGTCGTGGCCAGCGAAGTTCGCATGCTGGCGCAGCGCAGCGCCGAAGCGGCCAAGGAAATAAAGGGTCTGATCGGCAGCGGCGTCGAGCAGGTCGAGGCCGGCAGTGGAATCGTTCGGCGTGCGGGTGAAACCATCGAAGAAATCGTTTCGACGTCGCAGCGGGTCGATCAACTGCTGGGCCAGGTGGCGGAAAGTGCACGCGAGCAGAGCCTGGGCATTGGCCAAGTCGGCCAAGCCGTTCAGGAGCTTGACCGCATGACGCAGCAAAACGCCGCGCTGGTCGAGCAGACCGCTGCGGCATCGTCTGCCATGCGCCAGCAGGCAGACGCGCTGGCAGGCGAGGTCTCACACTTCACGCTGGCGTAAAAGGCGACCGGGCCGCGGTCGGCGCGGCGCGGCGCCTCACGCGCCGTGGCTGCGGGCCTTGTTCACAGGCTAGGAGCCCGACAGGCTCCTACGGCAGCGGGTTGCCAAACCCCGTGTTGAGAACGTCCTTCTCGCTGATGCAAATGCTCCCGTCGGCAGCCCACTCCACGCGGGTGATTCCGGGCCAGAGGTTCTCGATTCGGTGCAATTCGGCCTCTTGCTGCGTGATGAGTCCGCGCTGCAGGCGCAATTGGTCGGCCAGTTCGGCGTTCTCGATGCGCAGCCGGCGTGTTTCCACCGCCTCTCGAATGGCGGACAGCAGCTCGATCTCGTCCCAGGGCTTGATGACGATGCGCCCCACCTGCGCCACGTTCACCGCGTCGACGACGGTGTCGAACTCGCGCGAGCCCGACAACAGGATGCGGCCGGTGTGCGGCTGGGCTTCCTTGATGCGTCTCAGTGTCTCGACACCATCGAGTTCCGGCATTCGGTAGTCCGAGACGACCACATCGAAAGTCTGCTCCTGAGCCATCTCGATGGCTTTGAGTGGCGAGCTGTGAGTCTCGACAGAGAACGGTTCGCCGCACATCGACGCGTGCTGCCGCAACAGGCGTTTCAGTGCAGACAGAACATGCGGTTCGTCGTCGATCAACAAGATTCTAATTTCGCTCATGTCAGGCTCCGATAGACGATCACTGCGAGGTCTTTGTTGACCCGGTTCTGAAAAGACTCCAGCCGACGGATCATCGTGTCATCCAAGACATGGTCCTTGGTCAGCAACAGCACCCCGATACCCGCGATGAGGTCCTGCGCCAACACCATACCGGGCTTCAATTCGGACACCGGCAGCACCCGTGTGGCCAGCGTACTGGCCTGTTCGTTCAAGAGAACGACAAATGCCTTGGAAACCTTCGGATCGAAGCGCGTCTCGCTGCCATTCTTGAGCCAGTTGCAGGCATCTTCGTGAGAGAAACCCCGGGTCTCGATGTTGCCGGCGCGAAGACGCTCGTATTCGCTCGCCGCGCGCAAGACACGCGCGCCGAGGGGGATCGAATCCCCCTTGAACTGGCCCGGCGTGCCTTTGCCGTCCCAACGCTCGTAGAGGCCGCGCAACACACGGCCCGCGCCGCACAGTGATTGCAGCGACATCAGATACCCCTCGCCGTGCAGCGGGTGCTTCATGAATTCGTCGCGATCGCGGCCGGTCAGCGCGTGCAT
>DASQOS010000333.1:0-3298 GCA_035644375.1 Rhizobacter sp. | reverse complement strand
GCCGGCCCACAGCGCATCGCTGGCGGTCGTGTGGCCGTTGCAGGGCCAGGTGTCGATGAACACGTCGGCCAGGGCCAGGCGGCTCATGTGTTCGCGCGCGCCGAGCTTGGGGGCGAATATCAGCCGGCTCGGGTCGATTCCGCGTGCCGCTGCTTCTTTGCGCAGCACCGCCGGCGACTGCTCGTTCCACTGCAAGAGCCACAGTACGGCGTGCGGCAATTGCGTGAGCAAGCGGCACCACGCGTCGAAGACTTCGGGCGACAACTTGAACGGCTGGTTGAAGCCGCACAGCACCAGAGCTGCTTGCGGCAAGCCGGCCATCTCGCGGCTGTAAGCCTCGGGCAATGAGCGCTGTTTGTCGTTGGGCTGGTAGCAGCGCGGCAGCAGCGCCAGCTTCTCGCTGTAGTGAGCCGCGTGCGACAAGGGCGACACGATGGCATCACCGATGAAGTAGTCGATGTGGTCTGCGCCCGTGGTGCCAGGAAAGCCGAGGAAGCTCGCTTGGACAGGCGCGGCACGGTAGGCAAAGATGGCCAGCCGGGCGTCGCGCGTGTGCCCTTTGAGGTCCACCAGCACATCGATCTGCTCGCGGCGAACTTGCTGAGCGACCTGCAGGTCACTGGCGTGTGAGACCTCGGCAAAGTGGTCGGCCGCATTCTTCAGGCGCTGACGCATCGGGCTGCCGTCTTCCGGGCCGTGCGAATAGAGCGTGACCTCGAATCGATTGCGGTCGAGCTTCTCGAACACCTCGGCCATCAACACCGCGGTCGCGTGCTGGTGCAGGTCGGAGGAGACAAAGCCGACACGCAGCCGCTTCGGCAGCGGCCGCCGCGCCACCGGCGCGAAGGCTTCAATGCGCCGTGCCTGGAACCGCGAGCAAGAACGCGCTACCTTCAGGTGCTCGTCAGCCGCATCGGTGAGCGTGACCTGTGCGAAGACGGACGCCCATTGGGCAGCGTCGACCGCAAGCGCGACAGCCAAGCTGCGCAACGCGGCGACATCGTTGCTGGCGTTGTCCCAGCGGCACAGTTCTCTTTCGACGAACGAGAGCAAGCCCTGAGCGGCCAGATTGCCGGGTCCAAGATCCAGCAGCAGCGCGGTGCGGAAACATTCGACGGCTTCCTGCTTCATTCCCAACGAGTTGAACGACAGGCCGAGCCGGTAGTGCGACAGCGCATGGCTGATGTTGCGGCTGAGGGCTTCGAACAAGGCGCTGATGGCCTCTTGGTGCCGCCCTGCATTGAACAAGGCCTCGCCCAAGTTCTGGTAGTGCTCGGCTGTCTTCGGAACATGCGCCGGTTGCTGCTGAAGGCAGGCCGCGGCTTCGGCGTAGCGGTGCTGCTGACTCAGGCAATCGGCGGCGATGCCGCGCGCAATCGTGTCGTCGGGTGACAGCGCGAGCGCCGCCTGTGCCGTTCTCAAAGCGCTTGCGTGTGCGCCGTTCTTGACCTGTGCTCTGGCAAGGTTGAGCAAATAGACAAGGTCGCGCGGTGCGTCATCGGAGGCTCGCTGAAATGCTTGTTCCGCACGCTGCCAATCCCCCGCATTGGCAAGGGCGACGCCCTGCTGCCAGCTGTGGTGCGCCGTGCGGGCACGCTTGCCATGGTGCGCGGGTTGCTGCCGGGCCGGCTTGCGGTGATTGATCTGCATGTGAAAAAAGCCCACGCAAGGTGTGCCCGATGTGAGGTGTGTGGAATTTTAGGAAGCGCCTCGATCGGGCAAGCCGCAAAGATGAACCCGACTCGTCCGTCTGATTGAGGTTTCCGCTTGGGGTTTTCGATCGCTCGCGACGAATGGCGCTCAAGTTTTCGCCGGCAGAGCAGATAAATCAACCTTCTCTACCACCTTGTTCGACCGATGGATGATTTTTTTTTGTGCTTGGTCCTCAAGTCCCGAACAGGCCGGTCCGATAACGGTTTCAACGGGAACGAGCAATCGGCCCCGGGGTCCGGAAACAGACGACGCGGTGACCCACGGGTTGGCAACAACCCCAAGCCACTTCGGAACACTGAATCACGCCGGGCGCAGCAGGCCACCACACGATGTGTGGCGGCAGTTTGGGCAGATGAGTTAGTTGTTAGGGCAGTAGACGACGAGTCTGCCGAGGCAATGCCGGCGCTTGTGCCGGGTGTCATTCAACCGATAGGAGATTTTTAAATGAGTATTTCAGTTAACACCAATATTGCTTCGCTCAATGCGCAACGCAATCTCTCGATGACTCAGTCGTCTCTGGCAACGTCGATGCAACGCCTGTCTTCGGGGCTTCGCATCAACAGCGCCAAGGACGATGCAGCCGGCCTGGCGATCTCGCAGCGCATGGATGCTCAAGTCAGGGGCATGAACGTGGCAACCCGCAATGCCAACGACGGCATTTCTTTGGCGCAAACCGCTGAAGGCGCGCTGGGCAAGGTCGGCGATGCGCTGCAACGCATGCGTGAACTGGCAGTGCAGGCTGCCAACGGCACCAACAGCGACAGCGACAAGGATTCGCTGGACAAGGAATTCCAGCAACTGAGCTCGGAAATCACCCGCGTGCTGGGCGGCACCACATTCAACGGAATCGCCATCATCGGTGCGAGCGCCGGTGCAAAGGACTTCCAGATCGGTGCCAACACGACCACGAACGACACCATCACGGTGACGACGACCGACATGACGGCCGATGGCAGCATCACCGCCGTCACGGGCAGTGTGATCGACAGCTCCACGAGCTCGGCCACTTTGAAGACGGTGATTGACGACATCGACGGCGCGTTGAACAAGGTCAACAGCGAACGCGCCATGTACGGTGCCACGCAAAACCGTTTCGAATCGGTGATCTCCAACCTGCAGATCTCGGTGGAGAACCAATCTGCCGCCATGAGCCGCATCACTGACGCCGACTTCGCATCAGAAACGGCCAATTTGTCCCGTTCGCAGATCCTGCAGCAAGCGGGTACGGCGATGGTGGCGCAAGCCAATCAGTTGCCACAGCAAGTGCTGCAACTGCTGAAGTAATCGGTAACGTCCTGCGCTGCCTCGGCAGCCAGGTGCATCCAGAGGCCTCGACCGGGCGACCGGGCGAGGCCTTTTCTTTTGGCGTTTGAACTGGGAGGTTTTTGGTCTTCTTTTCGGTGTACCGACGCGCCTCACTTTTGAAAACAATGGCTTCAACAAGTTTTTCAACGGACTTGTGGTTCAAGGTGCTGGCAGCCAATCGCCAGCGTTGCGTGCCGGGGTTCTGAGACATCAGCCCCAACAGGCCCGGCCTGCCGATCTGATGTCTCGCAACGCCGGCGTTTGCCGGGAGCCACTGATT
>DASQOS010000332.1:0-3619 GCA_035644375.1 Rhizobacter sp. | reverse complement strand
CCCGGCCCAGATGCTGGAGCGCCATGTGCGAGACGCGGTGAGCCACGAGTTTTATGAGCTGATACGGCCGCACCTCGAGTCCGCGCTGGCCGGGCAGCAGGTGCGCTGGGAGCGCCAGACCGTGCGCGACGGCCAGACCTTCCACTACCTGGCCGACTACATCCCCGACGTGGCCGCCGACGGCAGCGTGACGGGCTGCTATGCGCTCACCATCGACATCACCGAACGGCGCAATGCCGAGCTGGCCGTGGCCCGCGTCGAGCGCCGGCTGCGCGGCATCACGGACAACCTGCCGGTGCTGATCTCGTACCTCGACAAAGACGAGCGCTACCTGTTTCTGAACGCCACGTTCAAGACCTGGCTCGGGATCGACCCGGCCAGCGTGATCGGCCGCAGACTGGCCGAGGTCGTCGAACCGGCCGAGTACGAAGCGCGGCGTGAACTGCTGCACCGGGCCCTGGCCGGAGAGCGCGTTGAATTCGACAACGAGGCCGTCGCGCTGGGCATGACCCGGAGCCTGCAGAACACCTACCTGCCCGACATCCAGCCCGACGGCAGCGTGGCGGGCGTGTTTGCATTGAGCACCGACGTGACCACCATGAAGCAGGTCGAGCTGCAATTGAACCAACTGGCCCGCGTGGATGGTTTGACGGGCCTGCCGAACCGCCGCCGCCTCGAAGAAATACTGGCCGAAGCGGTCGCGCGGGCGGCGCGCGCCGGCAAGCCGGTGGCGCTGATGTTCCTCGACATCGACCACTTCAAGACCATCAACGACACCCTGGGCCATGGCGCAGGCGATGCCGTGCTCAAGGAGTTCGGCCTGCGCCTCAAACGCACGGTGCGCAGCACCGACACGCCGGCGCGGCTGGCGGGCGACGAATTCGTGGTGCTGATCGAAGGGCTGCACTCCGAGCGCGAGGCAGCGCTGGTGGCCGAGAAGGTCATCGCCGCGATCCGCAAGCCCTTTTCAGTCGACGACCGCACGCTGCAGGTCACGAGCAGCATCGGTGTCGCCTACTGCGCGTGTCCCGGCCCGGACACGGCACTCATGACCTGTGCCGATGCAGCGTTGTACGAGGCCAAGGCGGTCGGGCGCGACACCTACCGGGTGAGCACCCTGGACCCGGTGTTCGCAGAATCCACGCTTCAAGGTCTTGCGCAGTAGCCAAAGGAAACGCCGGGCCGTTCCCAAGTTTCCTTGGCTCCCCTCGGGGGGCGGACGCGCGCAGCGCGGCCTTGGGGTCCACATCTGGCCGACCAGGGTACGGGCCGACCAGAGGATCGCGTGTGTCTGCACGCGATCGAAGACGTTGCAGTGGTTTTGCCGGCGGCCATGGTGTCTGTGCAGCAGGTCAGGGAGCGGACTTTTTCGGCATGCTGCCGGGCAACACACCGTGCCAGTTCACGTTGGGAATGGTCTCAGGCGCGGCAGCTTCGACGGCAGCATCCATGGCACGCGTGCGCGCCGGAGCCACGCGCTCGCGTTGGCGCCGCGCGCCCTCTGAGGGTGGCGCCGGCAGCTGGGCCGCAGCGTCGGTTGGCGAACCTCGGCGGCGGCTGGTCATGCGCACGAAGAGCCGGTAGAAATGAACCGCCAGCAGAACGGTCCCCCCCAGCATGGCAAGACGTTGGGTCGACACGGCGATGCTCCTTGAAAAGTTTGAGGAACGCGATCGGCTGGGCCGCGCCGGGCTGGGTCCTCACTTCCAGTCGAGGTCCGATCGATAGCGCACGGAAATCAGCATCCCGCCGATCGGTGTCGTCGCCATCGCCACATCGCCACGCATCGCGCGGCTGCTGGCATCGGGTCGCACGGCAGCCCCCTGCCGCGGCGCCTGGGCGTGCGCCCACAGCACGGCCAGTGCGGCAAGCAGCGATGTGGCGACAGCGGCGATTTTTTGATTGCGTTTCATGGCATGGCCTGACAGCCGGTGAGATGGGCGGACATCGAGTCACGCCAGCCCCCGTTGGAAAGAGGCAAGCACTGTGCCGTGCCGGCCGTGCAGCGCCACGGCCGGCAGCGTCGCCGGTGGCGCAGGGCTGCCGGGGCCGCCTGACACGCGCGTGTCAGTAAACCTTGCAGCAGCTTCTTCTTCCGGTCGAACGGTGTGCCGAAACACTGCCCGGCGATTCCTAGCCGGCGTCCCGACTGCCCTTCAAGCGCCGCCGCGCCACCAGCGCCACGCCGGCCAGGCCCAGGCCCAGCATGATCCAGGGGCCGGGTTCCGGAATCGGGGTGGCCAGGGCAAAGGCGATGTTGCCGCTGTCGTCGGCTGTGGTCGGCGCGCCAAAACCCGGGCTCTGATTCACATGCCCTTGCACAGACAGAACGGCGTCGCCGGGGGCCCAGGGGCCGCGGTCCGGGGTCACTTGTTTTTCGGTCAAAAAACCGCCGTCGCCCGAGGGGCTGAACGAGGCCGTGCCGACTGCCACGCTGAAGCTGTACGGGTCGGCGAACCAGTCGGTCAGGCCGGTGTTGCCAACATCGAATGCGCTGGACGATGCAATGGTTCCGAATGGGTGCGTGCTGCTGCGGGCTGATGTCCCCACGCCGACCGGGGGCACGATGACCGCGGTGGTTGCCGCCACGCCCGCCAGGGAATTTTGAATCAAGCCCCCTGACACCGCCATGACCGTCTTCGTAAAACGACGCAACGCGGGGATCATGAAACTCTCCGGTTGTTATTCAAGTGAGCCGAGTGTCGTGCGGCCCCCTGCGCCTAGCCTGTAGGAAGGCGCCGATCCTCTTGCCGGACGGCACCGGCTCCCGGCGCGCCTCAGGCCGGCCTGCGCTGCGCCCGCCGGCCGACCAGGTGGGCCACCGTGGCCACCAGCTCCTGCAGTTCGATCGGCTTGGACACGTGCACCTGGAAACCCACCGCGAGCGCGCGCGTCCTGTCTTCTGAACGAGCGAAGGCGGTGAGCGCGACGGCCGGCGTGTTGCCGCCTTGCGAGGGCAGCAAGCGGCGCACTTCGCGGATGAATTCGAAACCATCCTTGACGGGCATGCCGATGTCGCTCACGACCACGTCGGGTCGCTGCGCGATGAGCAGTTCCAGTCCTTGCACCGCATTCGCCGCCATCAAGACCTCGGCCCGGCAGCGCTGCAGCACGTGCTGCACCAACTCGCGCGAATCCCGTTCGTCGTCGATCACCAGCACCTTGACGCCTTCGAGCAACTGCTCGTCGTCGTGGAAGGCCGCCACGCGCGTGGCCGAAAGCTGCTCTTGCTGCGCCTCGGCATCACCCAGCACGGCCAGCGGCAATTGAACCGAGAAGCGAGCGCCGTGGCCGGTTCCCGCGCTGTAAGCCTGCACGCTGCCGCCATGCAGTTCGACCAGTTGCTTGACGATCGACAAGCCCAGACCCAGACCCGCATAACCGCGCGTGGTGGACGAATCGGCCTGGCGAAATCGATCGAAGACATGCGGCAAGAAATCGGGGCCGATGCCGATGCCTGAGTCGCTGACGGTGATTTCGAATTGCGCCGCAATGCGCTCCAGCTTCACCGACACCCGGCCGCCCTCGGGTGTGAACTTGACGGCATTGGACAGCAGATTCCACACCACCTGCTGCAACCGGTTCGGGTCGCCGGACAGCGGCTCGGTCTGGGCCTCCA
>DASQOS010000331.1:0-2743 GCA_035644375.1 Rhizobacter sp. | reverse complement strand
GGTCGTCATCGGCATCCTGATGGTCATGTTCGTGATGAGCGTGTACGTGATGTTTTCGAAGGCGGCGTTCGTGCGCGCCGCAGCCCGCGACAACGACCGCTTCAAATCGCACTTCGACACGATGTTCCAGAACATCGCCACCGGCAGCTCCTCGGGCAACAACACGCGTGCCGTCGAAGAAAAGGCCACGGCCAGCACGTTTCGCAGCTCGTCGCTGTACCGGCTGTATGCCTCGGGCGCGCAGGAACTGCGCAGCCGCTTCGATTCTTATGCCAAGGCCGGCCGCGAGGCGGTGCTGACCGATGCCTCGATCAACGCGATTCGCGCCACCGTCGATGCGCGCCTGGTGCGCGAGCTGCAGGGGCTCAATTCGCAGATGGTGCTGCTGACGATCTGCATTGCCGGCGGTCCGTTCCTCGGGCTGCTCGGCACAGTGGTCGGCGTGATGATCACCTTTGCTGCCATCGCGGCCGCCGGCGACGTGAACGTCAACGCCATCGCGCCGGGCATTGCCGCGGCGCTGGTGGCCACCGTGGCGGGCCTGGCGGTCGCCATTCCCGCGCTGTTTGGCTACAACTACCTGACCAGCAAGATCGGCGAGCTGAGTTCGGACATGCAGGTCTTCATCGACGAACTGGTCACGCGCATCGCCGAGAACCACTCGGTTTGATGGAGGCAGCATGAAAGTTCAGGGAGCCAACAAAGCCTACGACGACATCAACGTCACGCCGATGCTCGACCTGGCCTACGTGCTGCTGGTGATCTTCATCATCATGACCACGGCCTCGGTGCAGGGCATCAAGGTCAACCTGCCGAAGGCGAGTGCCGCGCCCAGCCTGGCCAAGCCGCAGACCAAGGCGATCACGATCCGCGACGACGGCCAGGTGTTTCTCGACACTTACCCGGTGACCATGCAGGAGCTCGAAGACCGCCTGCGCCAACTCAAGGCGGTGAACCCGAGCTTTCCGGTCGTCATCAAGGGCGACGCGAAGGTGCATTACGAAAAAGTGGTCGATGTACTTGATCTGATGGGCCGGCTCGACATCACACAGCTGGGCCTGGTCACCCAGCGCCTGGTGAAGTAGCCGCCTTGTGGCGCGCTGAGGCTTGAGTGATGTACCAAGACGACGAGCAAGTCTCCGGCCGTCCCTGGATCAAGAACTTGATCCTCGGCCTGGCTGCCCTCGGCGGCATGGCGGCCGTGGTGTTCTTGCTGATGCACTACCTGTCTGCACCGGCAAGCAAATCGCGCGGCGTGCAGCAGATTGCACTGATCAAACAGCCGCCACCGCCGCCGCTCAAGCCACCCGAGAAACCGCCCGAGCCGCCCAAGGTCAAGGAAGAAGTCAAGCTCGACCAGCCCAAGGAAGCACCCAAGCCGGACGAGCCCAAGGCCGCGGACGAGAAGCCCGCGTCCGACAAACCCTTGGCGGTGGATGCCGACGGCAGCGCCGGCTCCGACGGCTTCGGGCTCGCGGCCAATCGCGGCGGGCGCGATTTTCTGGCGACCGGCGGCGGCGGTGCTTACTACTCGGGCCTGTTGCAGCGACAGTTCTTCGACGCGCTGTCGCGCAACCGCAAGGTGCTCAGGGACGACTTTCGTGTGGTCGTCAGGGTCTGGGTCGGAGACGACGGCAAGGTGCAGAAGGCCGACATCGTGACCGGCTCGGGCAATGCGCAGGTCGACGACCTGATTCAGGTGACCCTGCTCGAAATGAACCCGCTCAAAGACATTCCTCCCAGCTCGATGCGACCGATTCAGCTGCGCCTGAGCAACCGCTCGTGAGCGCCATGAACCGACCGCCTCTCTGACCGCTTCTCTGACCGCTTCTCTCATTGCGTGCCCCCATGAACTTCTTTTCTTTTCGCCCGATCGCGCTGCTTGCCCTGGCTGTGTGCGCTGCGCCCTCGATGGCCGCCCCCGAGGCCGATGCCGAGGCGGTGCGTGCGGCGACGGTCAAGCTGATCAACTTGCTGATCGATCAGGGCGTGCTGACGCGCGAGAAGGCGGAGGCCTTGCTGAATGAATTGAACAAGCCTGCCGCAGCACCGCCGCCCGCCGTCCGGGTGCCGTACATGCCGGAGTTCATGCGCAAGGAATTGAAGGACGAGGTGCAACTGGACCTGGCCGCACAGGCCGCGCGCGAAGGCTGGGCCAAGGCCGGTTCGGTGCCGGCGTGGGTGCGGTCGCTGGAATGGGAAGGCGATCTGCGCACGCGTTATCAGTTCGACAACTATGCCCCCGGCAACGACCCGGCGGTGGTCAAGGTGGGCGAGACGAACCGCACCCGCGCGTTGACCTTGCTGAACGATACGGAGGACCGGCGCCGCTTTCGCGTCAGAGCCCGCGCAGGCCTGACTGCCAAGGTGGATGAGAATTGGGCAGCGGGGATTCGCCTCACGACCGGAAGCCTCAGCGACCCACTGTCGTCCAACCAGACACTGGGCGTCTACGACAACCGTTTCACCGCTGCGTTCGACCGCGCCTACATCCGCTTCCGCTACGGCGACAGCTTCAACGCGGTGATGGGACGCTTTGGCAACCCGTGGTTCGGCACCGACCTGGTGTGGGCCAATGACCTGGGTTTCGACGGTGTGGCCTTGCAGTGGACACCGGCCCTGACGCCCAAGGTCCGCGGTTTCGCCACCGTGGCGGCCATGCCGATCCAGGAGGTCGAATTGTCGACGGCCGACAAATGGCTGTATGGCGTTCAGATCGGCGCGACCCGAGCCGGCTCTGCCG
>DASQOS010000330.1:0-5749 GCA_035644375.1 Rhizobacter sp. | reverse complement strand
GGGCGATGTCGGGCTCGGAGGCGATCAGCTTCATGAAGCGCTCCATGGCCGCCTTGGAGTCGAGCATGGCTTCGTCCATGTTGACGTCCACCACCTGGGCGCCGTTCTCGACCTGCTGGCGGGCCACCGCCAGCGCGTCGCGTTGATGAAGTCGACCGCGTAGTTGTCGTGTTCTTCGATGCCGGTGGCGATCGCGAAGATGTTGGGGTCGAAGACGATGTCTTCGGGCGGGAAGCCGATCTCGTCGACCAGGATGCGGTAGGCGCGTTCGCAGATCTCGACCTTGCGCTGGTAGGTATCGGCCTGGCCTTTTTCGTCGAAAGCCATCACCACCGCGGCAGCACCGTAGCGGCGGATCAGCTTGGCGTGGTGTTTGAACGGCTCCACACCCTCCTTCATCGAGATCGAGTTGACGATGCCCTTGCCCTGGATGCACTTCAGGCCGGCTTCGATGACGTCCCACTTCGAGCTGTCGATCATGATCGGCACGCGCGCGATCTCGGGCTCGCTGGCGATCAGGTGCAGAAAGCGCACCATCGCCGCCTTGCTGTCGAGCATGGCTTCGTCCATGTTGACGTCGATCACCTGGGCGCCGTTTTCAACCTGCTGGCGTGCCACGCTCAAGGCCTGCTCGAACTCGCCGTTGAGGATCATGCGCGCGAAGGCCTTGGAGCCGGTGACGTTGGTGCGCTCGCCGATGTTGACGAACAGGCTGCCCTCGCCGATCAGCACCGGCTCCAAGCCGGACAGCTTCATCGGCGGCACCGAGGGCGCCGGCAGATCGAGGTCGGATGAAGCAGCAAGGGTCATGGCAAAGGCTTTGCATGGGCCGTGGCGCTCACCCGCGGCGCATGCGTGGGGTCATGCGGAGGCGAGCGTCGTTGCGAGCTTCCAAGCCTGGCGGCACCGTGATGGGCACCGTCGCAACGCTCCTTGGAAGCGGCGATTTTAAACGCCCCGTGTCGCGAAACCGAACAGAGCCGCAAAGACGGCGTTTGCAACAAATTGCCGAGCCCGCGAAAGTCCTTTCGCCAACTGGTACAAACCGCTTCCCTGCCTTTTTTCCTTCTTTCTCCCGACAGAGGAGCTCGCGATGAACAAGAACGACTTGCACCGGCTCGCTCTGCTGACCTTGTTGCTGGCGGGCTGCAGCTCGCCGCCGAAAGAGGTCCCCAAGGTTTCCACCTCGGCGCCGGGCTCGGCCCCCGGACCGGTGTACGGCCAGCCCCTGCCGGCGGGCACGCAGCCGTCGCCGCAAATGGACCATGCCGAGCGCGAGTTGAGCCAATCGCTGCGTGGCAGCCAGGTCACGGTCAACCGGACGACGGACGGGCGGCTGTGGCTGACCTTGCCTGGCGACCTGAGCTTCGAGCCGAACCGCTCCGCCCTCAAGCCAGGCGCGCGCGCGGCGCGCGACAAAAGCGTCGTGGCCCTGCGAAATCTGCCCAGCGCCGAGCTGCGCATCGTCGGCCACACCGACGCCAAAGGCGCAGGCGACGGCAACGACGCGCTGTCTCTGGACCGGGCGGCCAGCACGCGGGACTGGCTGGTGGCGCGCGGGCTGCTGGCCTCGCGCATTTCAGTGGCCGGCCGCGGCGCCCGCGACCCGCTGGCCAGCAATGACAACGACGCCGGGCGTGCCGCCAATCGACGCGTCGAGATACTGATCGCCGATCGCGTCAAGGCCTCGGCCAAGGCGGCGTCGCAGGCGGCAGCGCAGCCCCTCTGACACGGGGGTCGGCGCCGTCAAGGTGTGACATCCGCCCACCCCAGGCTCAAGTCGACCGGGCCGTCGGCCGAAAACCCTCTGAGCGGCTGGGCCGGCATGTTGCACTGCCCGACGCCATGAGCTCTTTTGCACCGAAACCCCATGCCTGTCGTTCAACTGCCACCGGAGATTCTTCGCCTCGGACACCCGACGCCGTTCTCCCTGCGTGACGCATCCGGCCACCTGCTGGTGGCCAAGGGCGTGGTGCTGACCTCCGAAGTGCAGCGGCAAAAGCTGATTTCGCGCGAGGTGTTCGTCGACGAAAGCGAAGGCGAGTTGCTGAAACGTGCGATGGCCGGCAAGGTTTATTCGCTGCTCGAACAAAACACCGTGCTGGGCAAGATCGCCCAGGCCCACCCCGATGCGGCTGACCTGGCACCCAGCGCCGGCGCCAAGGTCGAGCTCAATCCGCTGACGGCCTGGGCCGGCCTGCAGATGCGTTGCAGCGGGCTGTTGCGCGATCCGGCGCCGGCCGATTTCTTGCCGCGTCTTCAAAAGCTGCAGCACGACGTGCTGGAGTTGCTCAACAGCGATGTCGATCTGTCGCTGCTGGTGCTGGTGCATGCCGCGGGCAACGAGATCCACCACTACAGCGCCACCCACGCCTTGCTGGTCACGGTGCTGTGCGACCTGGCCACCCGGCAACTGCCGGACTGGACCGAAGCCCGGCGCGAATCGCAGCGCTGTGCAGCGCTGACGATGAACCTGTCGATGAGCGTGCTGCAAGACACCCTGGCCTTGCAGGACACCGTGCCCTCGGCACAGCAGCGCGCGCAGATCGTCGGCCACTCGGCGCGCGCGGTGGCATGCCTGAGCAAGGCCGGGGTCAGCGACGCGCTGTGGCTGGACGCCGTCGAGCACCACCACGACAAGTCGCCCGGCCCGCTGGCGGCGCTGGCGCCTGCGCTGCAAATGGGCCGGCTGCTGGAACGGGCCGACATCTTTGCGGCCCGCCTCAGCAGCCGCAAGATGCGGCCGGCACAGTCGGCCGCGGCCGCCGCAAAAGCCACTTACCTGGACGAACACCAGCAGGCCGACGAGGCCGGCGCGGCCATCATCAAGGCGGTCGGCATCCACCCACCGGGCAGTTATGTGCGCCTGAGCAGCGGCGAGCTGGCGTTGGTGCTGCGCCGCGGCGTCCACGCCAAATCCCCGAAGGTGGCCAGCGTGATCAGCCGCAGCGGTACGCCGCTTGGCGAACCCGCACTGCGCGACACGCGGCTGCGCGCCCACGAGGTGACCGGCGGCGTCGCGCCGCACGAGGTCAAGGTGCGCTTGAACCTGGAGAAGCTGCTCAAGCTGGCCTGAGCTTTTGCGGAGGTCCCGATTCACATCGGGGGCAGGATTTACCGCAAAGACGCAAAGGTCGCCAAGGAAATCCTTGGTTTTCCTTTTCTTTCTTTGCGACCTTTGCGCCTTGGCGGTCAAAAAACCGTCGAAGTCAGCCCAAGCCGTCAGGCCCCGACCAAGGGCGTGAACAGCGGATCGTGCCGCGTGCGCGGCCGGTAAGCGCCGACGCGCTTGGCGATCTCGGCGATGTGCGCCGGGGTCGTGCCGCAGCAGCCGCCGGCGATGTTCAGGAAGCCGCTCTTGGCAAACTCTTCGACCAGGCGGCCGGTGATCTCCGGCGTTTCATCGAATCCGGTGTCGCTCATCGGATTGGGCAGGCCCGCGTTCGGGTAGCAGCTGATGAAGGTGTCGCTCGCCACCTTGGACAGCTCTTCGATGTAGGGGCGCATCAGCGTGGCGCCGAGGGCGCAGTTCAGGCCGATCGCGATCGGCCGCGCATGGCGCACGCTGTGCCAGAAAGCCGTGACGGTCTGGCCCGACAGGATGCGGCCCGACGCGTCGGTCACGGTGCCCGAGATGATGACCGGCACGCGCTCGCCGGTGTTGTCCATCAGCTCGTCCAGCGCAAAGATCGCGGCCTTGGCATTCAGCGTATCGAAGATGGTTTCCACCAGGAAAAGATCGGCGCCGCCTTCCAGCAAGGCCTCTCCCTGCTCGTAATACGCCGCTTTCAGTTGGTCGAAGTTGACGTTGCGCGCAGCCGGGTCGTTCACGTCGGGGCTGATGCTGGCGGTGCGCGGCGTCGGGCCGAGCGCGCCGGCCACGTAGCGCGGCCGGTCGGGTGTGCTGTATTTGTCGCAGGCGGCGCGCGCCAGGCGGGCGGCGGCCACATTCATCTCACGGGCGTACTTCTCCAGCCCGTAGTCTTCCTGCGCCACGCTGGTGGCGCCGAAGGTGTTGGTCTCAATCAGGTCGGCGCCGGCCGCGAGGTATTGCTCGTGGATTTCGGAAATGACATCGGGCCGCGTGAACTGCAGCAACTCGTTGTTGCCCTTCAGGTCCTTGGGGTGGTCCTTGAAGCGCTCGCCGCGGTAGTCGGCTTCGCCCAGCTTGTAGCGCTGGATCATCGTGCCCATCGCGCCATCGAGGATGACGATGCGTTGCCTCAGGATCTGAGGCAGCGCCGCAGCGCGGGTGTAGGGGTGGGTGCTCATGCCGGTATTGTAGGAAAGGCAGCGCTTTCGGATGCCCCTGGGCGCATCGCTTCTTCATCGCCGCGCCGTAGACTGGCCACCATCTTGCCGACGAAGGAGCCGCCATGAACGCCCGCGACCCGCATCTTCCGCTGCAGCCCGACGAGGCCGCAGCGATCGAGGACTTCTGCAACCGGACCTGGGATGAGCAGATCGTTCCCGCCCTCACCGACTACATCGCGGTTCCCGCCAAGAGCCCGATGTTCGATGCCGACTGGCTTGCGCACGGCCTGATCGACCGCGTGGTGCGCGACGCCGCCGCCTGGGTCGAGCGTCAGAAGGTCTCGGGCCTGACACTGGAGGTGATCCGCCTGCCGGGCCGCACGCCGGTGATCTTCTTCGAGGTGCCGTCCACCCAGCCCGACAGCCAGCACACCCTCTGCCTGTACGGCCACCTGGACAAGCAGCCCGAGTTCACCGGCTGGCGCAACGACCTCGGCCCGTGGACACCCAAGTACGAGAACGGCCTGCTGTACGGACGCGGCGGCGCCGACGACGGCTACGCCGTCTACGCGTCCATCACCGCCATCCAGGCCTTGGACCGCCAGGGCATTCCCCGCCCGCGCTGCGTCGGCCTGATCGAAACCTGCGAAGAAAGCGGCTCGTTCGACCTGCCGGCCTACATCGATCTGTTGAAGCCGCGCCTCGGCGACGTGCGGCTGGTGGTGTGCCTGGACAGCGGCGCCGGCAACTACGACCAGCTGTGGCTGACCACCAGCTTGCGCGGCATGGTCAGCGGCACGCTGAAGGTCGAGATCCTGACCGAAGGCGTTCACTCGGGCGATTCGAGCGGGCTGGTGCCATCGAGCTTTCGCATCCTGCGCCAGGTGTTGGACCGCCTGGAAGACAGCCGCAGCGGCGAACTGCTGCCGCAGAGTTTTCACTGCGAGATTCCGGCCGAGCGCATCGAGCAATCGCGAGCCACCGCCCGAATCCTCGGCGACGAGGTGTGGAAGCGTTTTCCGTGGGCCTGCGGCGCCGACGGCGGGCCGACGCTGCCGACCACCACCGACCCGCTCGAAGCGCTGCTCAACCGCACCTGGCGACCCGCGCTCAGCGTGACCAGCGCCGACGGTTTCCCGGCCATGAAAGACGCCGGCAACGTGCTGCGCCCCTACACCGCGTTCAAGCTCAGCCTGCGCCTGCCGCCGTTGATCGACGGCAACGCCGCGGCTGCCCAACTGAAGACGCTGCTGGAAGACAACGCGCCCTATAACGCGAAGGTGACATTCGCTGCGGACGGTCGCGTCGGCGCCGTGGGCGCCACCGGCTGGAACGCGCCGAGCCTGTCGCCGTGGCTGGAAGACGCGCTGCAGACCGCGTCACAAACCTATTTCGGCGCGCCCTGCGGCTACATCGGCCAGGGCGGCACGATCCCGCTGATGAGCCTGCTGCAAACCAGCTTCCCGGCCGCGCAGATGATGGTCTGCGGCGTGCT
>DASQOS010000329.1:0-2684 GCA_035644375.1 Rhizobacter sp. | reverse complement strand
ACGATGCGGCTGCGCAACGCGTTGTCGGACAGGCCGGCGCATTCGGTCCAGCGATGGCCATGGCTCTTGAGCCGGGCTGTCACGTCGTCCGTGTGTGCGTTGTTCTGATAGCACACGACCTCGAAGCGGCGGGTGTCGTGGCAAGCCAGCAAAGACTGCGCGAAATAGGCGACCGAATGCCGAAGAAAGTCGCCCGACACATAGCCGATCTTCAAACGTTCGCCAGCGCCTTTTGCGCGCCAAGCCGGTCGTGGCGTGCTGGACACAGGCAATTGGCGGCCAAACTCGGCATGCAAATCGAAGATGGGTCCCGGCTCTTCGTAGAGATAGTTGGAGCCGAGAGCAAAGTTGGGGTACATGCTGACGTGGCGGCCTGCAGCATCGAGCGCCTCTCGGCTGCGCTGCAAGGCCTCGCCCACGCGGCGCAGCTGCTGCAACACATTGGCCATTTGCAGCACCGTGACCGGGTCGGGATCGAGCGCGTAGGACTTTTCGGCCCAGGCAAGGGCGTCATCGGCCTCACCCAGGCGCGTCAACCCACCCGACAAGGCCCGCATCACCGCGCCGTTGGGCGGATTGCGAGTCAGCCAGGTCCTGTAGGCCTCGCATTCCAATCCGACAGCCCCCAGGTCTTGCAGCGCGTCACCGAGGCGCAGGCAACACTCCACGTCGCTCGGGTCCAGCGTCAGCGCCTCGTTGAATGCGACGACGGCCTCTTGGTGGCGGCGCGCCTGCAGCAATAGCACCCCGTAGTTCTTGTGCAGCTGCGGATTCTTCAGGTCGAGCGCGACGGCACGACCTTGCGCATCGAGCATCTCTTCATCGGGTTCTTTGTCGTATCCTTCTTCGGCCATGCGCTCGGCACGCAACGCCAAAGCATGGGCCCGGTTGGCATGGGCGGCAGAGAGGCTGGCGTCGATGCGCAGAGCTTTTTCGTAGAGCGCGATGGCCTCATCGAGTTCGCCCTGGTCTTTGAGCACGATGCCCAAGCTCACCATGGCTTCGACGTAGCTGGGCCGAAGGTCGAGTGCACGCCGATAAGCGGCGGCAGCGGCCACGCGGTCTTCCGCTGCCTTCATAGCCCGGCCGAGCGTGAAGTGGTAGCGGGCCTCGCTGGGCCGGGCGACGACGGCCTCGCGGGCATGCGTCACCGCATCCGCAAACTGCTTTTGCATCAATGCAGCGACGGCCAGCAGATACAACGCCTCGGGCCGGTGCATGGCGTCCGCGAGGGCGGGCTTGAGCGCCGCCACCGCAAGGGCGTGCCTGCCGGACATCAGATGCTGTTGCGCCTCGGCCAAGGCCGTCATGGGGTTGGCTGCAGGCGCTTGGCGAACAGCCAGTATGTTGGGCGCGGCAAGACGGCGATCTGAACGCTTGCTCATGGGCGAGCCTGGAATTGAAGGCGCGCGGCGAGACACAGCACCGCCTTCGGCATCGCAACGAGGTTCACGTCCAAACGCGCCTGGCTGGCTGCACCGCCTCGGGGCCAAACTTGGCTCTCACCGGATGCAGCTTGGCTCTCACCGGATGCAGCCGGCGCGCCATCTCGAAGCGAGTCGTGAACGATGACGCGCACACCGTCTACCAAGGTCAATGCGGTGGTGGCAGTCATTGGGATTGGATCTCAGAACTCGAAGATGCCGCTGGCATGCAAGCGCGGCGAGCCTTTTTCGGTGCGGCCGGCGTCGCGCAGAGGCCAGCCCAGGTCGAGCGCCAGGCTCGCGTACCGACGGGCTTGCACACGCAATCCAAACCCGGTGCTCAACAAACCCTCGCGCTGATCCTGCTCTGGCAGCGGCGACTTCAGCCAGAGTCCGGCACCTTCCAAAAAGGCATGAGCGCGCAAGCTGCCCAACCAGGTCCAACGTTCAGGGGCGAGATTTCCGCTGCGCAGCTCGAACGAGGCACGCAAGGCGTTGTCACCGACGGCTTCCGATTCAAGGTAGCCGCGAACACTGTCCACGCCGCCGGCCACGAACTGTTCATCGCTGATCAGCGGCTGGCTGCTGAGCTGGCCTTCGAACTTGCCGTAAAGCGTCATGCCGCGCGGCAGGTTTTGCGTGCGTGCCAGGTCGAATTTAAAGACCGAGAAATTGCTTTGCGCCTGGTAGCGCTTGTCGGCGAACTGCGGCTCTTCACTGGCCAAGCCTCGGATGGCAAATACCAGGCCGCCCCCGCCCTGCCAGACCCCTTTCTTGCCGCTCAAGGTTGCCGAATAGCTCGCGCTAAATGGCACATAGCGGATGGGAGTACATACAGATGCAGTGTTGCAGCCAACACCCGGTGTTGTATTTTGATAGGTGATCCCCAGCATGTCTTTGTAGTCGGCACCCAGTGTCACGCTCTGGGTCAAGGTGTCGTCGCTGTCCACCAATACGCGGCGCAAGCCAAAGATCTTGCCTTTTCCGACCACCAAGGAATCGTTCAAGCGCACGATCGTGTTGCTCTCGGAGCGAACGGCCGAGAACACCCAGAGTCCCGCGCCGGCAGGTATCGAATAAGAAACCGAGAGGACTTCTACTTCGCTTGTTTTCTGTGGCGATATCTGCCACTGGACTCCAAGGCTGTGTTCCTTCTGCCACAGGTTGTCGTAACGCAGCGAGGCCTGCAGGCGAGTGGCCGTGGTGTCGGCGCTGTGCTTGTTGTTCACTTCCAGGCTGCCATGCAAGGGCGCGTGGTCT
>DASQOS010000328.1:0-3035 GCA_035644375.1 Rhizobacter sp. | reverse complement strand
GGCCTGCATCACCCAAGCCTGCCATTCGGTGGGGGCGGCGTGCGGCTGCAAGCTGCTGACCGGCAGGCCCTGGCTCCAGCCCAGCAACTCCTGTATGCCTTGTTGCGCCTCCGACATCAGCACCGGCGCCTGCCCGGCCAGGGCTTCGAACGCGGGGTTGGTTCGCAAGATCAGACCTTGGTCGTCAAACAGCACCATGCCCACCGGGCTCAGGTCGAACCAGTCGTCCAGCTCGCGCGCCGAACGGTCGGCGCGTTCGCGTGCGGCGTGCTCGGCGGTGATGTCTTGCAACACCGAGGTGTAGAGCGGTTGCCCGTTTTCGTCGACCCAGGTGCGCCATGCGGCGCGGAACCAGCGTTCGCGGCCGTCGGCATCCAGCAGCCGATGGCTCATCAAGCGCGCCGGCCGGCCCGGTGCCGTGGTGTCGCGGACTTGCTGCCGGTACGACAGATGGGCCTCGCGGTCTTCATCGGGTTGCAGGTCGATGGGGTCTCGGCCGATCAATTGGTCGGGCGAGAAACGCGTGAAATCGAGGTAGGCCTGGTTCACCTGCAGCAAGCGGAAGTCGATGTTGTGCAAGGCCGCCGGAAACGGCAGATCCCAGAAAAAATCGACCAGCTGCTGCGCCAGCGGCACCGGCCGCGCTGCGCCCTCCACGGCCTCGGCCGGCTCAGCCGACGCAGACGCGGGCGCGCCCGGCATGTCGGGCGCCGGCAGCGCCGCCAGGCGCAGCGCCCAGCGCTCGCCTTGCAGCGGCATCAGCGCCACACCGAAGCGCCGTCCGTCAGGCAGCGCCGTGGTGTCCGGCAGTTCCGCAGCCGCGCCAAACGATGGACGCGGCACGCTGGACAGGCGCGCCACGCCTTTGGCGAGCGTTCGCGCCACCGCGTCGACGACGGCCCGTCCCAACAGCGGCGTCAGTTCCTGCAAGGGCGTGCCGGCGGCGCAGCTCCGCAGGCGCAGTGCCGCGGTGTTGGCAAACGTCACCCGCGCGCTGCGGTCCAACACCCACACGGCATCGGACAGCACATCGAAAAACAGGCGCAAGGCCTTGGGATCGGACATGGGATCAGCGCTGGCAACGTGCCTGATGGCCACGATGGCCCGAGGGGAGTGCGCGCAGTGTACGGGGGGCGGCGGCCGACCGCCGCCTCAGTCGACCTGTGCCGCCGACGTGAGCGCGCTCAGCACCGCGCGGTTGATCTCGCTGACACTGAGCATCAACGCTTCTGCGGCGGTCCGGAAATCGAATACCGATTCGTTCTCGACGGCTTGCACCAGCTTGAAGTACGGGTAATACGGGCCGGTTTCCTCGACCAGCGCCTGGAACACGCCAGGCGGGACCGGAATGGTTTTCAACAGCTCGGAGAAGGGCTGCTTGAACATCCGGTCGAGCAGCGAGAACACGCCGCAGATGAACATTTCATTGCGCATCTCGTCGTCGCCGGAGGAACGCACCAGCTCTTCCATCAGCAGGCCGCGGCGCACGGCGGCGAACATCACCGGCTTCATGTTGGTGTCTTTGCCGGCGGTGGCCAGCAGCAGCGCGAGCCAGCGCTTCAGGCGCTGGTAGCCCAGCATCATCAGGGCGTGGCGGAACGAGCTGATCTCGACACGCAGGCCGAACGCCGGCGAATTGATGTAGCGCATCAGCTTGAACGCCAGCGACGGATCGCGCTTGAGCGTCAGCTCCAGCTTTTCAATCGGTTCCTGGGCGTCGACCCCACGGATCAGTTCCATGATGATGTGGATGTCGGCCGGCGGTGTCTTGGACTTGGTCTGCGCCTGGCTGATCGCATCGTCGATCGGCCAGCCCAGCACGGCGGCGGCACCGCGGGTGAAACTGTTTTCCATTTCGACCAGCGTGCGCACGCCGGCCTGCACGTGCGGAATGCTGCGCACTACGCCCTCGGGCGCGGCCGACGACGCCTCGTTGAGACGCCGGTCTTCGGACAGGTCGACGATCGAATAGGTGAAGCACGGCAGCACTTCGCGCGGGATCTCGCGCACCGGCCGGCCCTTGATCAGCAGCACGCTGCCAGCGGCATGCAGCCGCTGCAGCGACGCCACGTTGTCGGGGTCGGACACCATGAACGAGGGCACCTCGACCATCAGGTTGCAGGACGGCTGGGCCTGCAGCAGGTTCTGCAGCAGGCTTTCGCTCAGCACGTTGAGCGACACGCGGCCGCCGTTTTCCGGCCAGACGCTGCCGACGGCGTGCAGCAGCTCGGCAACGTCCAGCGTCAGATCGGGGCGCAACGGAAACACCGTCAGGCGCGTCGCCGTGACGGCACGGCTTCTGTCGATGAGCGGTGAATATCCGAGGGCGACCCGTCCGAGGATGTTGTTGTTCAACCGGCAGCTCCATGAAGAGAGGCCGCCGAACCCTCAACTGATGTAGTTGAAGAGCGACAGCTTTTGAACCAACGAATAGCTCTTTAGAGCGGCATCGTATCCGGTTTGTTTGTTCTGGAAATCGGATATTGCCTTCACCATGTCCAAGCCCTGGGCGTCGCTGCGCGCGGTTTCGCTGGACAGCTTCAAATCGTCGAGGCGTCCGGTTGCGCTGTCAATGCGGTTGAGCGTTTCACCGACCTGGCTGCGAACCGATTCGAGCTGGGACATGGAGGCGTCCATCGACGCGATGCTGCTGGAATTGGACTGGGAGACTTGTGCCGCCGAGCGCATCGGCGTCTTCAGATCGGTCACCGCTTTGTCGATCGCGTCGAACACGTTCAGGTTGGCGGTCGAGGGCGTCAGATCGAACTGATCGGCGTCGGCCGGTTGGCCGGTGACGGTGGCCGACAGCCCGTCAACCGAGATCGCCTGACCTGACTTGTAGGGCACCCCCGCCGCCGCGGTGGGCACGCCGTCTTTCAAGACCGAATAGGTGGTCACGCCGCCCGCCACGCTGAATTGGAGGCTGTAGGCAGACCCCGTGACGGCGCTGGGATTCGTCACGCCGCCTGAGTCGATCCACGCACCGCCGCTGTTGCCGGCGGCCGAGCTGGTGACGAACACGCCGTTGCCGGTGC
>DASQOS010000327.1:0-8094 GCA_035644375.1 Rhizobacter sp. | reverse complement strand
TCGTGCGACAGCCCGGCCTTCCAGCCGAAGACTTCGCTCACTGCATAAGCCGCCGAGCCCGCGAGCACCGGGACCGCGAGCAGGCCGGTCCCGATGATGCCCAGGGCAAAGACGACAAAGGCAAATTCGCCGGCAACCGGCCGCAACGCCTGGGCCGCTTCTGCCGATGTGTGAATGCTGCCTATGCCTTGCTGGTTGAGCGTCACGGCGGTGGCAATCACGATGCACAGCGCAATGGCATTCGAGAACAACATGCCCACGTAGGTGTCTTGCTTGATGCGTGACAAGTGTTCGGCGGCGTATTCGGGGTGCAAGCGCAGCTTGGCGGCTTCGGGCCGGCGGTGGTTGTCCTCGACCTCTTGCGCGGCCTGCCAGAAGAACAGGTAGGGGCTGATGGTCGTGCCGAGCACGGCGACGACCATGGCGGCGTACTCGTTGGCCGACACGCCGGCCGGGAAGTAGGCCCAGGGCTGCAGCGACTCCTGGATGGCCTGCCTCCATGGCACCTGCACCGCCAGCACGACCGCGAAATACGAGAACAGCACCATCGTCAGCCACTTCAGGATGCGAACCGTGCGTTCATACGAGAAATACACCTGGCCGAGGATCGAGACCAGACCGAAGCCGATGATGTACGGCACGATGCGGCCGCCGGCCAGCAGACGCATCGCCTCGGCCATGGCGCCGATGTCGGCGGCGATGTTGATCGTGTTGGCCACCACCAGCAAGCTGACCAGCGTCATCGTGACCCAGCGTGGGCAGACCTTGGCGATGTTGGCGGCCAGGCCTTCGCCGGTCACCCAGCCGATGCGGGCGGACAGCATCTGGATACCGATCATCAAGGGCGTCGTGAGCAACAGCGTCCACACCAGCCCGAAGCGGAACTGCGAGCCCGCCTGCGAATAGGTGGCAATGCCGCTCGGATCGTCGTCCGCGGCGCCGGTGATCAGGCCGGGGCCGAGGCGGCTGGCGAAAGCCGGCATCTTGGGTGCGCTCATGGTTTGGGGGTTCTCGATAAAAGGGTCAACGCACAAATCGGCCACGCCGAGACTGCCGATACAACCCGCCGGGCCGCCGCTTCGTTGACAGCCATTGTCGGCCCGACCCCCGATGGATGGCCCCGGTCTGCGCTGGCCAGCACGCAGCCGGGTGGCGCCAAACCTGCGGATGCGCTGAAGTAGCCGGGCAACGCCCCGCAATTCCGCAGGTCGGGCGCACAGCCTCTCTTTACGATGTGCAGGCGGAAACCGTTCCGTGCATCATTTCTCTCATGCGTGGGCGCCTCCGTTTCACGCCGGAAGCCACACCATGTCTGACCTGTCCGATTTCGTGAACATGGATTTTGCTGCCAGCAAACCGGCGGCCGCATCGGCGGTCGAACCGGCGGAAAAAGTCCAGCACACGGCGTTCCGCTGGCCGACACCGCCGTTCGCGTCTTACCCGGCCGAAATGGAACAGACGCAGGCCCAGGCGTGTGAATTTGTCGGCGTCAACGGCAACAAAGTCTCCGGCCGGTTGATCTTTTTCGTGCCCGAGAACCAGATTGCCCACGTGCAGCTGCCGCCGGCACGCACCACGATTGCGCTGCGCTTCAACCAGTTCGGCTCGCTGCGGGTCATGGAGCCGCTCAAGCCGGTCAGCCACAAGCCCGGCCAGGACCCGCATGCCCACATGCTGGAACAACGGCCGCGCAGCAGCTACCGCGTCACGCTGCCCGACGGCTCCGCGATGGAAGGCAGCACCATCGGCCACGTGGAGAACGAGCACGGCTTGTTTCTGTTTCCGCCGGTCGACGACAAAGGCAGCGTACAGCGTCTTTTCGTGCCGAAGGGCGGCTACACCGCCTGCGACATCACCGGGCCGCGCATCGGCGATCTGCTGGTGGAACAGCGACTCGCCACGCCGCAACAGATCGAACAGGCAGCGGACTTGCAGAAACACCTGCGCGCGCAAAAGATCGGCGACATCCTGCTGCTGCGCCAGGTCGTCACCGCCGATCAGTTGCTGGCCGCGATCGAGAGCCAGGCCAAGATGCCGATGGTTCGCGTCGGCGAGGCGCTGATTTCCTTGGGCATGGTGACGCAGGACCAGTTGCAGCAGGCATTGAACCAGCAGCAGCAAGGCCGCAACGTGCCCTTGGGCGAATTGCTGGTGCAGATGGGCATCGTCTCGCCCGAAGACCTGAAGACCGCCCTCGCCCGAAAAATGGGCTACCCGCTGGTCGACCTGGATGAATTCCCGTTCGAGGAAGACGCGCTGCGCAAGCTGCCCTACGCCGTGGCAGTGCGGGTGCAGGTGATGCCGCTGCTGATCCGCGAAGGCCGACTCGTCATTGCACTGGACGATCCGGTGCGGCGCCGTTCGGTCGTGGACGAGATGGAATTCATCACGCAGATGAAGATCGTTCCGGTGCTGGCGGAATGCAAAAGCATGGAAGACGTGCTGTTCAAGGCCTACGACAAGATCGGCGCGGCGTCTTCACTGCGTTTTGCGGCGGTGAGCCCGTCCGACCCGATTCCCTTCGAGATGCAGGCCACCGACAAGCTCGTCGAAACCCTCGAAAAAGAAGACAGCAATGCGTTCGCCGCCCTCGATGACGACCGGCAGATCGAGCAGTCCGACAACTCGCTGGTCAGGCTGATCAACAACATGATCATCGAGGCCTACAACGACGGCGTGTCCGACATCCACGTCGAGAACTACCCCGGGCGCGACAAGATCAAGATCCGCTTCCGCAAGGACGGCCTGCTGCGCACCCACCTGGAACTGCCGCCCAACTACCGCAACGCGCTGATCGCCCGCATCAAGATCATGTGCGATCTCGACATCTCCGAGCGCCGCAAGCCGCAGGACGGCAAGATCAACTTCGCCAAGTTCTCGGCGCAGCACAAGATCGAGCTGCGCATCGCCACCATCCCCACCAACAACAGCCTCGAAGACGTGGTGATGCGGATCCTGGCCTCGGCCAAGCCGATCCCGGTGGACAACCTCGGCCTCAGCCCCTACAACCTGACGCACCTGAAAGAAGCGATGGAACGCCCGTACGGCCTGGTGCTGTGCGTGGGCCCCACCGGTTCGGGCAAGACCACCACGCTGCATTCGGCACTGAGCCACATCAACGTGCCCGAGCGCAAGATCTGGACAGCCGAAGACCCGATCGAAATCACCCAGCCCGGCTTGCGCCAGGTGCAGGTCAACCCGAAGATCGACTGGACCTTCGCCAAAGCCTTGCGCGCCTTTCTGCGCGCCGATCCCGACGTCATCATGGTCGGCGAAATGCGCGACGAAGAAACCGCGCAAATGGGCATCGAAGCCTCGCTCACCGGCCACCTGGTGCTGAGCACCTTGCACACCAACAGCGCGCCCGAAACCGTCACCCGGCTGCTGGACATGGGCCTGGACCCGTTCAACTTCGCCGACTCGTTGCTGTGCGTGCTGGCGCAGCGCCTGGTGCGCCGGCTGTGCAGCCATTGCCGCCAGTCGACACCGGCCAGCGAAGATGAAGTCAACGAGTGGCTCGACGACTACCTGCACGTCTGCCCCACCGGGCACCGCGGGTTCGACCGCGACACGCTGCGCAGCGACTGGCTCAGCCGCTTCGGCCAGCAAGGCAAGCTGATGAAGCACCATTGCCGCGGCTGCGAGAAATGCGGCCACACCGGCCACAAGGGACGCGCCGGCCTGCACGAGCTGATGGTGGTATCACGTGAAGTGCGCCGCCTGATCCAGACCAACACCCGCGCCGAAGAACTGCAGGCCGCCGCGATGGCAGAGGGCATGCGCTCGCTGCGGCAAGACGGCATCGAGAAGATGCTGCAAGGTGTCACCAGCCTCGCCGAAGTGCGGGCCACGAGCAACGCCTAGAGGCGCTAGCGACAGGCGTCTTCCACGGCAGGGTCAAAGCGCCGCCGACCGAGCGCCGGGCCGCTCCCAAGCCGGCCGGCATCCCCTCGGGGGATCGCCCGCGTACTCGCGGGCGAGGGGCCGTCATCTACCCGCAAGGGATGATCTTGAATTCCACGCGCCGGTCGAGTGCATCGACGGCGTTGTCGGTGCCGCTGCCGACGATGTTTTGCCTGAAACCCATGCCGCTGGCCTTGGTGCGTGCGCCGAGCTCGGCGGCTTCGGCGCTCAGGCGCTGGCGGATGTAGGCGGCGCGCTGCTTCGACAGCGCGTCGTTGGCCGGCTCGGAGCCGGTCTTGCTGGTGTGGCCGACGACGTTCATGCACACCTTGGCGGCCGTGGCCTCCTTGGCGATCTGGCGCAGCCACATGCCGTACGGGCCGCTGACCTTGCTGTCGGACCAGAACTCGGTGCTGCCCGGGTTGAACAGGAACTTCACACCCAGCTCGTTGTAGGCAATGCCCATCGCGACGACGCGTCCGAAGGCCTGCTCTGCTTCAGCCGTGCGGCCCAGCTTGGCGCTCGTCAGGTAGACGCCGTTGACGGCGCGCAGCTGTTCGCCGGCGGGCGTGGCGAGTGCGCTGCGGTACTGGCCCAGGGATTCCTGGTAGCGCTCGGTGTTGTACAGCGTGGTGGCCTCGTTGATCACGGTGGCGGTCGAGATGCGCTCCAGGTAGAAACTGTCGCCAGCCTGGCCCGGCGGCGTGGCCGTCGTGCGCACATAACCTTCGATCACCTTGTCTTTGACCAGCACCGGGCTGTCGCGGTAGTAAGGCAAGGGGTTGTTGTCCAGGCCCTCTTCTTTCGCCAGCGCGCCGGACTGCGCCACGACGTTGCCGCTTTTCAGGTCGGTCAGCGCCAGGTTGATGCGCATCGCGGGCTTGCCGCTGGCGCCGGTCTCGCGCGTCATCGTGCCGGTCAGCAGGTATTGGGTCTTGCTGAGGTTGCTCGACTGAAAGGCCAGCACTTCGAATTGGTCGTACTTGGAGGTCAAGCGCTCGGTGACACGTTTTTCGAGCAGCTTGGTCGCACCGGTTTGCTGGCCGGTGCCGGCATCGAGCATCGGGTCGAGCACGAAGGCGCGCTTGGCGAGCTTCGATTCGACCTTGGCCAGAAACCCGGGCAGCTTCTGCGTTTGCGACACCAGGCCATCGGTGGCTGTGGCGACGGCTTCTTCAAAAGGCAACTCGTTGCTGTTGAGCGTGGCCTTGGCGGCGCAGCCGGCGAGCGCCAGTGCGCTCAGCCACAGGCTGAACAGGAACAGCAGGCGATGGGGTCGGAAGGAGGTGGCTTGCGTCATCTGCATTCTCTTTTCAGGTAGGCCGACTCTTCGGGGCTCAGGGCTTCCAGCGAAGCCTTTTGCAGAATATCACTGCAGCGCGAGGCGTCTGTACTCCGATTTGATGACTGGACCGCCGTGGCGTCGGGATGCACCGGGCCGGCGACCGGCGGTTTGCTCTTGGGCGCAGGCTCCGATCGCGGCTTGGCTCGGGTGTCGATGGCTGTCGGCGCAGCTGCAGTGGGCTCGGTCGTTTCCCGGGGCGCAGGTTCGGGCGCGGCGACCGGCGACTTGGCCGCCAGGCTGGGCGCCGCTTCGGGTGTCGGTACGGCGGCAGGCAGGTTGACGGCCGTGGTGGCGGGCGCCAGCGACGGCTGCACAGAGGGTGCCGGCGCGGGCTCGGCCCCACGCGACGGCGCCGGCAAGGCAATCGCTGGCCGGCTCTGGTGGCCGAAGTACCACGCCACCGCGCCGAGCAGCGCAAACGCGGCCAGGCCGCTGGCCAGCGGCATCTTGCGGCGTGATCGAAGCGGCGCGGCCATCACCGGCAGTCCCATCGGCACCGTGACCGGATCGTCGGCCGGCGGCAAGGGCACGGTGCGCATGGCGGGCGCAGGCGAATGCAGCGGCGCTGGCTGCGGAGCCGGAGCTGGAACCGGGGCCTGCGTCACCGGCAGCGCGAAGTCGAGCACGGCCGGGTCCAGCGGTCGGGCGGAATCTTCCAGCAACTCCTGAAACTCGGCGACGCTTTGCGGACGGTGCTCCGGGCGCAGCGCCAGCGCCGCATCGATGACAGCCAAAAACCGCTCGTCGTAGCGGCCGGCAGCCAGCTCGGTCAGCGGCTTCATCTGGTCGCCCATCAGCCGCTCGACCGACGACATCGGCGTCTTGCCGGTGATGGCGAAGTAGACGACGCAGGCCAGCGCGTAGAGGTCGGTCCAGGCGCCCTGTGTCATCGAGCCGGCCTCGCCGTACTGCTCGATGGGCGCATAGCCGGGCTTGAGCACGACGGTCAGCGCATGCGTCATGTCGCCCACAACACGGCGCGCCGCGCCGAAGTCGAGCAGCAGCGGGCCGCTGGCGGTGAGCAGAATGTTGTCCGGGGCGATGTCGCGGTGGTAGCACTTGGCCGCGTGCATCACGCTCAAGGCATCGAGCAGCGGCCGCAGCCAGTTGCGCAGCGCCATCTCGCTGGGCGGCAGGCGCAAATCGAGCAGCGCCTGCTTGAGCGTGGGGCCCTTGTAAAACGGCATCACCATGTAGGCGGTCCCGTTGGCCTCCCAGAAGCGGTACACCTTGACCAGGGCCGGGTGGTCGAAACGCGCCAGCAGCCTGGCCTCGTTGACGAAGCTGCGCAGGCCGGCGTTGAAGGTGTCGCGGTGACGGTCGGACTTGGCCGCCACCGTCACCGAACCGCTGGCGCGCGAGGCCAGCGACGACGGCATGTACTCCTTGACGGCCACTTCGCGCTGCAGCGACGGGTCGTAGGCCAGATAAACGATGCCGAAGCCGCCCTCGCCGATCAGCCCGGTGATCTCGAACTCGCCGAGCTTGGTCCCTTCGGCCAGCGTGTGGCCGAACAATGACGAATTGATCACCGAATCGCGGTGTAGCTCCAACTCGGCGGAGGGGCTCTGCCGGACCGTGCGCTCGCTGTTGTCGTCGGAAGAAGGGGGCATGGTGACTCTTGAGCCGTCGCGCCGCGGAGCTGCAGCACGTCAGGCATTCATTGTGGCGCCATCGCTGGCGTGGCAACAGGGTGCTACCCCCCGCGCGCGGGGGGCGCGGGCCATCTTGACGCAGGACTTAAGTCAACTCGGCCGGATTTTGAGCCGGACCCGCCTGCATGTCGCAGCCTCGCGACAGCTGGTGGAGCTGCGTCAGGGCGAGATTTTCGTGCCGGCTTCAAACCACCGCTTCAACAGTGCACGCTCCGCATCGGTGATCTGCGTGGCGTTGTTCAAGGGCATGGTCTTCAGCACCACCGCCTGTTGGTAGGCTGCCTGCGCATTCTTTTCGATCATTTCGGCGCTATCGAATTTGATCCCCTTGTTGGCCAGCTGATCGTTGTGGCACATCACGCAGCGCTGCGTGAACACCTGCTGCACTTGCGCAAACGTGAGCGCCGATGCCGCGGCGGAATGGGGAGCCGGCGGCCGGGGTGCCACCGCGAACACCAGCACCAGCAGGACCGCGCAGCCGACCATCGCGTAGACCCAGGGCACCGGCCGGCCGGTGGCCAGCGCCTTGTGGCGCAGCACGAACGACTGGCGGATCAGCGCACCCGCCAGCATCATGAACACCAGCACCAGCCAGTTGCGCGGCCCGCTGTACAGGAAGCCGTAGTGGTTGCTCAACATCGCAAACAGCACCGGCAGCGTGAAGTAGGTGTTGTGCAGGCTGCGCTGCTTGCCGCGCTTGCCGTGAATCGGATCGACCGGCCGTCCCGCGCGCAACGCGGCCACCACGCTGCGCTGGCCCGGGATGATCCAGAACAGCACGTTGCCGCTCATCGTCGTCGCGATCATCGCGCCGGTCAGCAAGAACGCAGCGCGGCCCGCAAACAGCTGGCACGACAGCCACGACGCGAACACGATGAACACGAACACCAGCGCGCCCACGGTGGCGTCGCCACTCTTGCGATCGCCGAAGACGCGGCAGATGCCGTCGTAGACCCCCCAGAACGCCACCAGAAACCCCAACGCCGTGGCAATGGCGGCGGCCGGGCTCCAGTCGAACACGGTCTTGTCGATCAGAAACGTGCTCGCGTTGTAGAGGTACAGCACCGTGAACAGCGCAAACCCGGTGAGCCAGGTGGAATAGCTTTCCCACATCGACCAGTGCAGATGCTCCGGCAGCCGGGCCGGCGACACCGGGTACTTTTGCTGGTGGTAGAAGCCGCCGCCGTGCAC
>DASQOS010000326.1:0-6754 GCA_035644375.1 Rhizobacter sp. | reverse complement strand
GGATCGGCGGGCCGCGCTGCGCCTCAGATGTGCAGATAGGCCAGCACACCGACGGCCAGCCCCACGCCGCTCATCACGAAGACGGCCTTCTCCAGCCAGCGCTTCTTGGTGAGCAATGCAATCGCCGCCATGGCGATGGCGATCTGCAGCGCGGTCGTGGCCTGAGCCCAGCGGTGATGCTGGTGCATCTGCGCTTCGCTCTTCTCGTTGAACTCGGCCGATGCCTGCTCGAACTTTTCGGCCGCCAGCTTGATCTGCGCCTTCTCGGCGTCGTAACGCTTGGCCTCGCGCTCAAACACCGGCTTGCGCGCGTCGTCCACCAACTGCATGCCGAGCTCGCTCAGGTTCTGCTTGCTGCTCTTGGCCTGGTAGAAGTTCCATTGGTTGGATGCCTCGGTCTTGCTGATCGCGGCATCGTTCTTGAACAGACCGGCATCGGCCTGGGTGGCGCCCGCCATGTACGAGAACGCGGCGCCGACAGTGGCCAGAATCGCCGTCATCACGGCCAGCTGGCCGGCCATGCCCTTGGGCTCGCGCTCGGCGGCTTCGTCCATCAGGTCTTCGTGCGCGCCGCGCACTTCAAATTCTTCCGCCATGCTGTGACTCCTTCAGTGAACTACCGCGGATTGTGATTCATCCGAGACGGCCCGCGTGTCGCGGGTGCGGCGGCGGGCAGGCGCCGGGCCGACTCGCGGCTTCAGCGTGCGCGCTGTTCCAGCGCCAGGCGCTCGAACTGGCTCTCGATGTCGCGCACCAGCGCGGGCACGTCGAACAACTGCGAGGCACGGCCATGCTCGGCCAGGTAGCGCTTGTACGAGGCCACGCTCTTCGGGCTGTGCGCCAGTTGCACGGCCAGGCGCTCGTAGTCCGCCAGAGAGTAGGTCACCAGATCCGGCAGCCCCACGTTCGTCAGCAAACTGCCCGCCATGCGCGAGATGTAGGTGCGGCCCGAATACGTGACGATCGGCAGCCCCATCCACAGCGCGTCGCTGGCGGTGGTGCCGGCGTTGTACGGAAAGGTATCGAGCATCACGTCGGCCAGCTGAAAGCGCGCCAGGTACTCGGGCGGCGCCACGCGCGGCGCCAGGATCAGCCGTTCGCGGCCGATGCCGTGCGCATCGGCTTCGCGCTGCATGTTGGCCAGCGCCCATTGGTTGTCGGCCAGCAGCCACAGCACGCTGTTCGGCACCTGTTGCAGGATGCGCATCCAGCTGCGAAACATCTCTTCGGTGAACTTGAAGGTGTTGTTGAACGAGCAGAACACGAACGCGTCTTCCGGCAGGCCGTAGGTGGCACGCGCCGGCATGGGCGCCACTTCGCGCTTGCGGTCGCTCACCTGATAGCAGTGCGGCACGTAGATCGGCCGCTCGGTCATGTAGGGCAGCAGCTCGGGCGGCATCACGAAGCGGTCGGCAATGATCCAGTCCACGCCGGGCAGGGCACAGGTGCCGGGCAGGCCCAGGTAGCTGACCTGAATCGGCGCAGGGCGCATGCCGACGATGGCCGGGCGTGCGCCGTTGGTCAGGCCTTGCAGATCCACCAGCACGTCGATGCCGTGTTCGGCGATCGTGCGTGCCGCGGTGGCGTCGTCCATGCCGGCCAGCGGCACGTAGTGGTCGATGGCTGCGCGCAACCGGGCGCGCAGCGGTGTGCGGTCTTCACGGCTCCAGGAGAACGCATGCACCTCGAAGCGGCTGCGGTCGTGCAGCTCCAGCAGTTCCACCGAAAGCAAGCCCACCGCATGCATGTGCAGGTCGCCCGACAGGTAGCCGATGCGGATCTTGCCTTCGCGCTTGCGACCTTCATGAAACGGCACGGCCGCCGGCTGGGGCACGCGCTCGTGCACGAAGCGCTGTGCCGCCAGCAGCTGCAGCGCCGGGTCGTCGCTGGCCCCCAGCATGGCCAGCACCGAGGTGCCCATCAGCAGTTGATTCGCCGTCACCTCGCCCACCGGCTGGTACACCGGCCAGGCGCATTTCTTCTGGCGCAGGTGCACGTAGTGCTGCAGCACGTCGCTTTGCGCCGGCTTGAGCTGCAGGCTGGTTCGCATGCAGTCTTCGGCCAGGTCGTACTGGCGCCGCTGCTCGTGCAGCCGCGCCAGGTTGTTCAGCGCATGCAGGCGCAGTTCCAGCGCGGCGCTAGGGTGGCTGACCACCGTCTGCCATTCGGTCACGGCCTCATCGGGCCGGCCCAGGTGTTCCAGCTGGTGGCCGAGGTTCACGCGCGCCTGCGGAAAATCGGGGTTCAGCGTCAGCGCGCGTCGAAACGCCTGCTCGGCATCGGCGTGCCGCGTCAACGCGCCCAGCACCGTGCCCCAGTTGTAGCAGGCCACGTGCTGCAGCGGCGAGGCGGTGTGCGCGATCCAGGTCTCGTACAGCGCGGCAGAGGCCGCGCCCAGCCCGCGTTGCGACAGCACATTGGCATGGTTCAGCAGGTCGCCCAGATCCATGCTGCCGGAGCGGGCCAGCGCCATCTCTTGCGGGATCTGCTGGGTGACTTCGGGCGCGAAATCCTGTGCCAGCGCGGGCAGGTGCATCACGGGCGGGACCGCCTTGGCCGGCTTTTCAGCCTTGGCGGCAAGGTGCTTTGCGGTCGACTTTTTCATAGGGGAAACAAGGCCGGTGGACTCGGGTCGATTGTGGGCAGCGCCCTGGGCCCGTGTCAGCGGAATTGAGACGCCTAAGCGCGTCAATTCCAGCGATAAAGAACAGGCGTGCAGGCCACACTGACCGTCGCCGCTGCCATTCACGACACGGCCACCCACCACAGCGCCAAAAAAAGGCTTCGACATGACCGAACAGCCCGTCACCCACGCCGACATCTTCAACCTGCTCAACATCATCCGCCCGTGGCAGATGATCAGCGACACGAAGGTGCGTATCGGCGGCGCCACCGGTGACGGGGGCTATGTGATGCCTTCGTCTTCTTTCAACTCCAACCGCGTGCTGTCCATCGGCATCGGCAACGAAGTCACCTTCGACGACGAGCTGGCCGCCCGCGGCGCGACCATCCTGCAGTTCGATCACACCATCGAGAAGTCGCCGAGCACCTCGCCGCTGACGCACTTTCACCGCAAGGGCTGGGGCGTGCGCGACGAAGGTCCGTTCGTCAGCCTGCACACCATGTGCGAAATGCTCGATTGGAAGGAGGCCCGCCACCCGATCCTGAAGTTCGACACCGAAGGCGCGGAGTGGGAGTGCCTGGCCGACGCGCAAAGCCGCGACCTGAACCGCTTCGAAGTGCTGACCGGCGAGTTCCACGACTTCCAGGGCCTGATCAACCGGCCTTACTACGACACCGTGAAATCCGTGTTCGGCAAGCTCGACGAAACGCACCGCGTGATCCACATGCACGCCAACAACGCCGGCGGCCTGGTGATGATCGGCGGCATCCCGTTCCCGCGCCTGCTGGAGCTGACCTGGATGCGCAAGACATCGGCCTCGTTCCATGGCCACTCGGCCGAGCCGATCCCCGGCCCGCTCGACCGGCCCAACGTTCCGCAGCTGCCCGACATTTACCTGCGCGCGTTCTGAGGCGGCGGCCGACATGAGTCTTCCGCTGTTTTCGACGCTGCGCGAGATGGGTTTGCCGATGCCGCAGGGCGTGCTGCAAGTCGGCGCGAGCTACGGCCAGGAAATGCGCGAGTTCCTGGAGAACGGCATCAAGGCCGGCGTGTTCATCGAGCCGCTGCGCGAGCCCTTCGAGCACCTGTCGAGCATCTGCATGCAGCTGCCCAACTTCGTCGCCGTCAACACGCTGTGCACCGACGAGTCGGGCAAGGAATACACCTTCCACCTGGCCAGCAACGGCGGCCAGAGCAGCAGCATCTTGAAGCCGGCGCGGCACCTGGAAGAGTTCGACTACGTCAAGTTCGAAAGCACCACGCAGCTGATCTCCAACACGCTGGACAACGTCACCGAGTTCCTGCGCAACAACGGCCACGCGCCGGTGGTGGGCGCGCTCGACCTGCTGTACATGGACACGCAAGGCGCCGAACTGAAGATCCTGATGGGTGCCAACCGCACGCTCAAGGACATCAAGTACATCTTCACCGAGGTGATGCGCGGCGACCTGTACGAAGGCCAGGCGCCGTTCCTGCAGTTCTGCGGCTACCTCGACGCGATCGGCTTCACGCTGAACAACATGTACTTCAACCGCAACCATGCGGGCGATGCCTTGTTCATTCGCAAGGATGTGGTCGGGGTGCGGCACTGATCGCTGCCCCGCCGGTTGGCACGGAAGCCAAAAAAATGGCGCTGACGAAGCGCCTTTTTTATGCGGGTTTGGTGGGCGACCAAGCCATCTCTGGCGGTCAAGGTCTGGAAGCCGGCCGGCCTCAACACGCGCTGGATGGCACGCGCCATGGCCGGGTCGTCGTCGACGATGAGCACGCGCCGTTCTTGGGTGTCCTTGGCAAAGGCCTTGAGTTCATGGAGGGGCTGTCGTGGCTGCCACACCGTTATCGGCAGATCGACGAAGCTCCTGAGAGTCTTCAAGTGGTCAAGTGCGGCATGTCCTCACGGTTTTGCGTGCAACGGCTCTGCACAGCACTCAACAACCGACCTGGGGACCCGATAACACTGAATTCGACCGACAAACTTCGCGGGCCCCAGTTGAATGGAATCAGACCGAGCGCCTCCACGGGCTGCAGTGGATAGACCGCTGCCATCACGGGTGGCGATGCAAGCGTTGAATGCCTGCCAAGGCGCCATGGTTCTGTGTCACATACAAGGACCAGGCCAGCCGATCGTTTACGCCAATCCGGCATTTCTCGCGCTCACCGGATACACGCTTGAGCAGGTGCTCGGGCGAAACTGTGCTTTCCTGCACGGTCCCGACACCGAGCCCGACGCCCGCGCAGAGATTCGCCGCGCCGTCGCGCAGGGAGAAAAGCTCACAACGCTCGTGCGCAACTACCGCAGCGACGGAAGCGCCTTCTGGAATCGCCTGAGCCTGGAACCCTTGTTCGACGAACAAGGTGAGCTGACGCACTACATCGGCATGCAGGAAGACGCGGGCGAGAGTCCGGGCCAAGGCGTCGGCCTGCCACAGCCACCCGACGCGAAGAGCGCCGCCTTGGACCCGGCGTCGCGAAGCCGGTCCGAACTCGAACTCCGCAACGCGCTGGCCACGAATCAGTTCCGCATGGTGTACCAGCCACAGGTTCACCTGTCGACCGGCAAGATTGTCGGCTTCGAGGCGCTGTTGCGCTGGCAACATCCGGTGCGCGGCGCCGTCGAACCGACCGAGTTCATTCCGCAGTTGGAGCGCTGCGGCATGGCCGCGGTGGCCACCCGCTGGGTCATCGAGCAAAGCGTGTTCCGGCTGCGCGGCTGGGAAGACGCGGGTCACCGCGGGTTGCTGATGGCGGTCAACACGCCGTCAAGCGTGTTTGAGACCGAGGGCGTCGATACCTTTCTTCTGGGCCTTCTGGCGCGTCACCAAATTGCACGCAACCAGTTCCAGCTGGAATTGACCGAGCGCAGCTTGATGGACGCCAGCCCCGACGCGGTGCTGCGCTTGCATGCCTTGCGGCGACAAGGTGTCTCGGTGGCCATCGACGATTTCGGCACCGGCTATTCCAGCCTCAGCTCCCTGACCCGGCTTCCGATCGATTGCCTGAAGCTCGACCTGAGCTTCGTGCAGGGCGCTGTTGCGAACCCATCGGACGCACTCGTGGCGCGCATGACCTGCGATCTGGCGAGCGCGCTCAAGCTGCGTGTGGTCGCAGAGGGAATCGAGACCGAGGGGCAGCTGCAGTTCTTTACCAAGCTGCGCTGTGAACTGGCGCAAGGCCATCTTTTTTCGAGGCCCTTGGAAGCGGCAGCCGCCGACGCCTTGCTGAGCGCAAACCAGGTGCTCCAGCAGGGGCTGCAACCGGTGCTCAACGCGCGCCATCTTTTGTTGCTCGACGATGAACCCAATATCCTGCGCGCGCTGCGGCGGGTTTTCCGCGGACAAGTGTGGACGGTTCACATCGCCAACACCCCCGACGAAGCCTTCGAGCTGTTGGCGCGCCAGCCGATGGGCGTCGTCATGTCCGACCAGCGCATGCCCATCATGCGCGGCACCGACTTCCTCGCACGCGTGAAACAGCTCTATCCGGACACGGTTCGAATCATTCTGTCCGGGTACACCGAGCTTCAGTCGGTTACTGAAGCCATCAATGACGGGGCGATCTTCAAGTTCTTGACCAAGCCGTGGAACGACGTGCAGATGAACGCCGAGGTCGAGTTGGCCTTCCTGAATTTCGAGATGATGGCCGAGCGCCGTCTTCTGCAACAGCGCCTGAGCGACAGCAACAAGTTGCTGGAGAGCCGCCTGCGTCAAAACGCCGATCGTCTGCAGCGCGAAGAGGTTGCGCTCGACGTGAGCCAGGAGGCCTTTGGTGTGGTGCCCGTGCCCATCTTCGGTATCGATGCCAGCGGAATGATCGTGATCAGCAATCTGGCGGCCGACATGGTGCTCGGACACGGCGCATCGATCATCGGCGAGAGCGTGAACGACGTGCTTGCGCCGAACGATGCATCCGGCCTTGTCGCGGAATCTCGCAGCAAGGTGCGGCTGGTGCAAATCGGCAATTTGGCATACGAAATGCGCAGCAATCCCCTGGGCGCCACGTCGCGCGGCCGGGGCACCGTCATCACCCTGCTGCCAGGAGCCAGAACGTGAAAACAGCGAATGCGGCGAAGGCCACCTCACAGGCGAAGAAACTTCTCATGCCGCCGCCGTTTCCCGCGGTGGTCTTGCGCTT
>DASQOS010000325.1:0-6036 GCA_035644375.1 Rhizobacter sp. | reverse complement strand
CATGAAACGAAGCTCCGTCTTCTTTCCAGCGACGCGAAGGTGCATCGCTGATTCAATACACTGCGATTTTACGTGTCCGCCCGGAGAGCACTTTCATGGCCGAGCCCATCCTCATCGCCAAGCACGGCAAGACCGAGTGCTTCCTGCTCCCCGCGCTGGCCAACCGGCACGGCCTGATCACCGGCGCCACCGGCACCGGCAAGACCATCACACTGCAAACGCTGGCCGAAAATTTCAGCCGCCTGGGTGTGCCGGTGTTCATGGCCGACGTCAAAGGCGACCTGACCGGCATCACCCAGGCCGGCAAGATCGGCGACAAGCTCGCCGCGGTGCTGAAAGACCGTGGCCTGGAGGCGCCGACCTCCGCCGCCTGCCCCGCCACCTTGTGGGACGTGTTCGGCGAGCAAGGCCACCCGGTGCGCGCGACGGTCAGCGACATGGGCCCGCTGCTGCTGGCGCGCATGCTGGCACTCAACGACACGCAGGCCGGCGTGCTGAACCTGGTGTTCAAGATCGCCGACGACAGCGGCTTGCTGCTGCTGGACCTGAAAGACCTGCGCGCGATGCTGCAGCACGTCGGCGACAACGCCTCTCAGTTCACCACCGAGTACGGCAACGTCAGCGCCGCCAGCATCGGCGCGGTGCAACGCGGGCTGCTGCAGATCGAGAGCCAGGGCGGCGACAAGTTCTTCGGCGAGCCGATGCTGAACATCGCCGATTTCATGCAGGCCACCAACGGCAGGGGGGTGGTCAACATCCTCAGCGCCGACAAGCTGATGAACGCACCGCAGCTGTACGCCACCTTCCTGCTGTGGATGCTGTCCGAACTCTTCGAGCAACTGCCGGAGGTCGGCGATCTCGACCAGCCGAAGATCGTGTTTTTCTTCGACGAAGCGCACCTGCTGTTCAAGGATGCGCCGGCCGCGCTCGTTCAGCGCATCGAGCTCGTGGTGCGCCTGGTGCGCAGCAAGGGCGTCGGCGTGTTCTTCGTGACACAGAACCCGCTCGACATCCCCGACAGCGTGCTCGCGCAATTGGGCAACCGCGTTCAGCATGCGTTGCGCGCCTTCACGCCGCGCGACCAGAAAGCCGTGAAGTCGGCGGCCAGCACCATGCGCGGCAATGCCGGGCTGGACATCGAAACCGCGATCACCGAGCTGGCCGTGGGCGAAGCCCTGGTGAGCATGCTGGATGAAAAAGGCCGGCCCAGCCCGACGGAACGCGTGTTCGTGCTGCCGCCCGGCAGCCAGATCGGGCCGATCACACCCGAACAGCGCAAGACACTGATCGCCAACTCGCTCGTGGCCGGCGTCTACGAGAAAACCGTCGACCGCGAATCGGCCTACGAAAAGCTCAAGGGCCGGGCCATTGCCGGTGCCAATGCGGCCGACAACGCAGCGCGTGAACGCCACACGACCGGCAGCCAAACCAGCGTCCCCGGCGCCCCGGCGCCCACGGCCGATGGCGGCATGTTCGGCGGCCTGGGCGACGTGTTGTTCGGCAGCACCGGCCCGCGCGGCGGCAAACACGACGGGCTGGCGCAATCGATGGCGCGTTCGGCCGTGCGCACCATGGGCAGCGCCGTCGGGCGCGAAATCATTCGCGGCGTGCTGGGCGGCATCTTCGGCGGCAGCAAGGGCCGCTGATGACGACCCCTCGGCCGAGGGTGTCCTCGGCCCACGCGCTAACACCGCAGCCCCCTGGCGAACTGAAGTTCGTCGGTCCCCGCGGGGGACCCAAGTCAATGCACGGTCAAGGCACCACCACCAGCCGCATGCCAGGCAAGGACATCACGCGGAACTCGCCTTCCACGTTGGAGATGATGCGGTTGGCGAAAAAGCTGTTCTGCGTGTCCGGCTCCAGCGCCGCCACCACCAGGTTCGCCAGCGGTTGGCTCAGCGGCACGAAGTAGCTGCCGGCCTGCACGTCCAGCAACGCCGACGTGGTCTGGACTTCGACGCGCACCACGTCGCCGGCGTCGGCCAGCGTGCCACGCACGTCGCTGCGAACGCCTGCCGCACGCGAGGTTTCGCGGTACGACTCACCCTGCATCACGCCGACCTCGGCCACCTGCTCCACATGCACGCCCAGTTGCCTCAAGCGCTGCACGGCATCGGCCTGGTCGGCGGCCAGCCAGTAGCCGCAGGGACGTGTGCGCGACTTGGTTGGTTGCAGCACCAGCGCCGAATCCCAGTTCACATCCACACTCTTGTCGGCGCCTGTCGCCGGGTCGAGCATCTGCAAGCTGTATTCGCTGGCCGTCGGTGCAGCCTCGACCACCACCTGGCCCTTGCAAGCCTGTGCGCTGACATCGGCGTCCACGTACTGGCGCAGCTTGACCAGATCGGCCGCGTGGCTGGCCGCACCGAGAAGCACACTGGTGATGGCCGTGACATGCGTGAACACGCGCCGTTTGAAATGCAGGCGGCCAAGGCCGACCCCGCGCGTTTCGATCAGGATGCTGACGGCGTTCGTCAGCCCGTTGACATTGCGGCCGGTGTCGGGCTGCACGCCACCCATCGAGATTTTCTTGTCGGCGGGATCGGTCGACGTCGTGTAGTACCACTGCGAGGTCAGCCCCTGCTGCGCAAGGCTGCTCAGCATCGGTTCGCGAAACCATTCTTCAGACGCCTTGGTGATGAACGGCGGCAGGTTGGCCGTCATCGCGTACTGCAGCAGCGCGTCATAACGCTGGATGGCGCCAAACTTTTCCAGGTAGCGGCCGACCACCGGGTACTCGTGCGCATCGACGATCACCAGCGGCTGAAACTCGCGCACCAGCCGCGCCTGGGCCTGCGCCTCGGGGGTCTTCAGCAGCAGGTGATCGCGGTTGGCATCCACGCCGCTGCGGGTGGCGCGCTGGACAGCCTGCGCGCCATCCGGGTTGGCACGCGGCAAGATCACCACATTGATGTGTTCGAGCAGGTTTTGCAGCTTGCCGTGGGCCAGCTCCTGCGCCAGCACCAAGAGCGCTTCGCTGCCAGCCGGTTCGTCGCCATGTTGCTGCCCGATCAACAACACGGTGGGGCGGCCGCTTTGCAGCACCGCCGATGGCGTCGGATCGGTGCTGCGCGTGAACACCAGCGCCTCCAGTGCCACGCCGTTCTGCGAAGAGCCGAGCGGCATCACGGTCACCCAGGTCCCGTCCGGCCCCGCAGGCCGCGCGAGGCCGCGCAACAAGAACTGAAGCTCGGCATTGCTGGTGAAACCCGTCCGGCCGTTGTCGAAAGCCGGCGTCCGGTAGTTGACTGCGGGATCGGGGAAGCGCGCCGCAACCGCCGCGCCGTAGGGTGGCTGCGCAAGCTCGGCGGCAACACGCGCGTTCGGCGTCGCCACAGCGGCGTGGTTGTCGGCCGAGGTCGACGGCTGGACCGGCGTGAATCCTGGCGCCGGCGTAGGCGGGTTTTGGCTGCAGGCCAGCAGAGCCCCCGCGGCGCACAGCGGCAGCACACACCGCAGGCTCGGGAGAGAAAAACGAAACGGCATTCAGGGCTCCAGGGACATGGCGCAGGCACTATATCTGTGGCCTGTCTCTGCGGCCTGTCGCGTGTCTGGAGATGCCCTTTTTTCTGTGGCAGTTGCGACGCCGTCATGGCGGGCCGCCGCCGCGGCGGCCCGTCAAACCACACGACGCATCAACGATGCCAGTGGTCGTCGCGGTGTCCGTCATGGCGCTCATCGCCGCGCCAGTCACGGCGATCATCCCAGCGGTCGTGATCGTGGTCACGGCCGCGGTATCCGTGCCGATAGCCAAACCCCGGGGGCATCCAGACGCTGCGAATGACCTGCGGCGGCACGTACACCGGCTCCGGGCGGTAAATCACCACGGGTGCAGGCTGCTGGTAAACAGGCCGTGGCAAGTAGACCGGCGCAGGCGCGTAGTAAGCAGGCGCGGCGTAGTCGTAGTACGCGTCGGAAGACACCACGGTGGTGACAGCCGGCAGATTGATCCCCACCGACCATTGCACGTTGCTGGCGTGCGCTGTGCCTGCGCACAGGGCGCCAACTGAGACCACTGCGGCAGCGATAGAGGTTTTGAAGTTCAGCATGTTGTGTTCTCCTTGTCGTGGTGCCGTCGAATTCGGCGGCAACCTGAGCACACAACGCGCGGCCAAGCCTTCGCGTTCACATGAATTTGCAGTCGATTCGGCTTGTCGTGTTGCTGAAACGTAAAGCTGCGCGCCGTGGCGCCGGTTCACCGGCGGCTGCCGGCCTTGTTTTCGCAGTAGGACTGCAGGTCCACCAGTTCGCCGAGCACGTCAAAAGAAAACCCTTCGCGTTCCGGGCGGCGGCTCAGCAGCAGCTCCTGAAAATACGAGTTCAGCTCGGTCTGATGACCCCACATGCCGGACAGGTGATTGACGATGTGCGGATGGCGGCGTGCAGTCGCCAACGGTTGAAAGTGCGGCGGCAGGCCAGCCAGCCAGAGGTGTGCCGCAGGGGACATCGACTGGCGCTGCGGCTGTCGCGCGGGGTAAGGCGGCAAGCGCCTGGGCTTGACCTCTTCGTCGAAAAGCTTCGACGGCGTGGTGGTCTTCCATTCGTTGGGCCAAGTCGCAGGGCCCACGCCATCGGGAGGCGGTGATTGATTCATGTCAGTCGCGACTTCCTCATGGGGTGTCTGAAACGCCGGGCCGTCATCACCCATCGTCACGGATTGTGCGGACCCGGCCGCGTTGCGTCACCCTCGATGCGCGGTGCCGGCGCCATGTTGTGCGACACGCTGTGAATTGCATCACGGCAGCGGATCGACGCGGCTGCGAAGCAGGCGCGCACTACAATGGTTTTCGCCTCGTGCGGCCCGTGGTTCGCGCCCTCCAACTCCCTGAAATCCGAAGCCTCTTTCATGAGCGACGACAAGAACAAAACTCACGCTGCAGAGACCAGGCCGAGCAACTTCCTGCGCCAGATCATCGAAGGCGACTTGGCGCGTGACACCTATGCCGCCCGCAAATTTGCCGGCACGCCGGGCGACGCGGCACACCATGCTGCAGGCCCACCCGACCCCGCCAGAATCCGCACCCGTTTTCCGCCCGAGCCCAACGGCTACCTGCACATCGGCCACGCCAAAAGCATCTGCCTCAACTTCGGCCTGGCGCGCGACTATGGCGGCGCCTGCCATCTGCGTTTTGACGACACCAACCCGGAGAAAGAGGAACAGGAGTACGTCGATTCGATCCTCGACGCGGTGCAGTGGCTGGGCTTCGATTGGCATGCTGAATTCAACGGGCAGACCACCAGCCACCTCTACTACGCCAGCAACTATTTCGGCTTCATGTACCGCGCCGCCGAAGCACTGATCGGCGCCGGCCTGGCCTACGTCGACGAGCAAAGCGCAGACGAAATGCGCGCCCACCGCGGCGACTTCTCCAAGCCCGGAACCGACAGCCCGTTCCGATCGCGCGCGCCGGCCGAGAACCTGGCGCGCTTTCGCGAAATGCGCGACGGCCGGCATGCCGACGGCAGCATGGTGCTGCGGGCCAGGATCGACATGGCCAGCCCGAACATCAACCTGCGCGACCCGGCGCTGTATCGCATCAAGCGCGCCACGCACCACAACACCGGCGACACCTGGTGCATCTACCCGATGTACACCTATGCGCATCCGATCGAAGACGCGCTGGAAAACATCACCCACAGCATCTGCACGCTCGAATTCGAAGACCAGCGTCCGTTCTACGACTGGCTGCTCGACCAGCTGTGCACGCTCGGGCTGCTGGCACAACCGCGGCCGCACCAATACGAATTCGCGCGGCTCAACCTCACCTACATCGTCACCAGCAAGCGCAAGCTCAAACAACTGGTGGACGAGGGCCACGTGAACGGCTGGGACGACCCGCGCATGCCGACCATCGTCGGCCTGCGCCGCCGCGGCTACACGCCCGAGAGCCTGCAGCTGCTGGCCGAACGCAGCGGCGTCAGCAAGGCCGGCGGCTGGATCGACTACAGCTCGCTCGACATCGCCTTGCGCGACGACCTCGATCCGAAAGCGCCGCGCGCCTGCGCGGTGCTCGATCCGCTGAAACTGAAGCTCAC
>DASQOS010000324.1:0-2153 GCA_035644375.1 Rhizobacter sp. | reverse complement strand
GTTCTCAGGCGTTGAGCGCACGCAAGCCGGTCATCGGCGCATTCCTGTTGCCGAGGTTGAGCGAGTGCGCATGGAGATGAAACAGACCATGCGCCAGGCCATCGAGAGCATCGAGGAGTCCACCGTGGATCTTCGACAGCGCGAGCTTGACGCGGCGCGAGCCAAGTCGAAGAAACGCTGGGTGTCTAAATCGTCCAAGTGAAGGACGCCAAGGCGGCCAAAACCGTCAAACCGGCCGTGCCGTCGCTTGTCGTGGCCGGGACCCCGCCGGTCATTTTTCTTGACGCCAACGTGTTGCTGCCGCAGTACCTGCGCTCGGTGTTTCTGGACCTGGCCGAGGCGGGACTCGTTCACGCGCATGAGCGCGAACTGCAGGCGTTCCCACAGTGCCTTGCGGTTCTCTGCGTCGTCCAGCACTTACGCCTGACAGGGGTCGAGACCGTGGCCATGTATTCCTAGCCGGTCGACCGGGGCCGGCACATCGCAGGCACCAAGCCGCCCAGCCTCAGCCCTGCAAGCCCGCAAAAACGTTCTGCACATCCTCGCTCGCGTCCAGTGCCGCGAGGAAGACTTCCACTTCTTCCAGTTGCTCGGCGCTCAAGCTGGCCGGGTCGATGGGGTTCTTGGGCTTGTACCCGAGCTTGGCAGACAGCACATTGAACCCTTGCGCCGGCAGTGCGCGGCTCACCAGGTCGAGGTCGACGGCGTCGGTCAGGAACAGCGTGACACCGTCCTCGTGCGCCGGTTCGAAGTCTTGCGCGCCGGCTTCGATGGCCGCCACTTCGGGGTCGGCCCCTGCTGCTGCCGGCTCGGCTTCGATCATGCCCAGGTACTCGAAATCCCAGGACACCGAGCCCGACGTGCCGAGTTGGCCCTTGCGGAACAACATGCGCATGTCAGACGCGGCCCGGTTCACGTTGTCGGTCAGGCACTCGACCATGACCGGCACGTGGTGCGGCGCAAAACCTTCGTACACCGCGTGTTCGAAATGCACCGCTTCGCCGCTGAGCCCCGCGCCTTTCTTGATCGCCCGCTCCAGCGTCTCTTTGGGCATCGAGACTTTGCGCGCCTGCTCGACGACCAGCCGCAGCCGCGAGTTCGCCGCCGGGTCGGCGCCTTGGCGCGCGGCGATCATGATGTCCTTGGCGAGTTTGCTGAACAGCCGGCCCTTGGCATTGGCAGCGAGGTCTTTGTGCTTGGCTTTCCATTGCGCGCCCATGTCGGAGGTTCCTTGAGTTGCCCGGATCAAAAAGGACGATGGCGCGTCGAAGAGCACAACGGTAGAAGGCCTCGACCCGGCCCTTCAAGGTCATCATCAGCGGCTGGCCTTTGCGATCCCGCGTCTTGCCGGCGGGCACCTTGACCCAGCCCTCGCTGATGCAGTATTCCTCGACATCCGAACGCTCCTTGTCATTCAAACGAATGCCAATGTCATGTTCGAACACGGCGGCGACGTGGTGCGGGCTGCGCGGATCGACCGAAAGGCGGTCGGGCAGTGGGGGCAGCTGAGCGGTTTCGTTCATGGGACACCTGGAGACGCGAGTGGGTCGCGATTCTCGCGGATTTTGTTCCCTCGGTCCCGGCAAGGGCGTCCGGGCTCTGGCCCCCGGCCCGAAGGCGCAGCCCGGCCGCGCCGGGTCACCCGATTCAGCGGCTCATCTCTGGGCCGAGATCAGGTCCCAGAAATCTGACTTCTCGGTGCGCAGGCCGCACTGGCCGCCGTTCGGGGTGGCGGTGATTTCCAGGTAGCAGTCGGGGCTGCTGGCAAACAGCGGCCAGGCCACCAGGCTGCTGCCGTTGGGGTTGCCGGTGCGCGCAAAGTTGACCCAGTACTGGAGCGTCTGCGCTTGCACCGCCGCATCGTCGGCCGTGAAGTACGCGCCCTGGGCATACGGTGCGTTCTCCCAGTTGTTGAACACATAGAACAGCTCGATCCCGTGGTACGAGCCGGTGTTCTGCAGCGGCCCCGCATGTTTGTGCGAGAAGAAGTAGCGCCAGACCGGCTCGGCCTGCTGCGGCGCGACCGCGCGCGCCGCGCGCCGCGCGCCGCACGGTGCTGGTGAACTGTGCGTCGGTCAGGATCTGCACGTAAGAGACTTTCGCCTCGTCGGGTGTGCTGCCCGGCGGGTACAGCTGCAGCGCCTGCGCCCGGT
>DASQOS010000323.1:0-4585 GCA_035644375.1 Rhizobacter sp. | reverse complement strand
CTCATGACGATGCCCGCATCAAAGCTCTTTTCGAATATCGACGAGGCGCGTCAGGCCCCAGATCATCATCAGCGTGATGAGCAGCAGGATCACCGCGTTGGCCGCGGCCATCGGGAACTGCAGGTACGAGGTCTGCACCTGGATGATCTTGCCGACCGAAGCGATCTGCTGCCCACCCATCACGCCGATCGTCACGAAGTCGCCCATCACGATCGTGATGACGAAGATCGAGCCGATGATGATGCCGGTCTTGGACAGCGGCACGATCACGTGCCAGACCGTCTGCCACGCGCTCGCGCCGTTGTCGCGCGCCGCTTCGATGAGCGCGCGGTCGATGCGCATCATCGAGTTGAAGATCGGCACGATCATGAACATCGTGTACAGGTGCACGAAGGCCAGCACCACCGAAAAATTGCTGAACAGCAGCCATTCGATCGGCGTATCGATCAGCCCGGCACCCTGCAATGCCTGGTTGACCACGCCGTTGCGTCCCAACAGCGGCACCCACGAGATCATGCGGATCACGTTGGACGTCCAGAATGGCACGGTACACAGAATGAACAGCAGTGTTTGCGCGCCGACGGAGCGGATGTGGAAGGCGAGAAAGTACGCCACGGCAAAGCCGATCAGCAGCGTGATCAGCCACACCAGAAAACAGAACTTGAAGGTGGAGAGGTAGGTCTTGAACGTGGTGCACAGCTCGCCGGTGTTGGCGCAGCCGTTGAACACGTCGATGTAGTTCTGGCCAGTGAAGGCGGGAATCAGCTCGTAGTCGGTGGCGCGCCAGAAGCTCACGGCGCCGACCAGCAACAGCGGCAGGATGAGAAACAGCACGAACACCAGCGTGAACGGCATCGCCTGCCACCAGGCAGACAAACCGCCCACCGGTGCCGAAGCACGGGTGGGCGGGGATGAAGGCGCGCTCATGGAGCCGGCGTCTTCATCAGGTCAGAGACAAATCAATCGGCAGGTCAGAAGGTGTGGCTGATGCCGGCCGCGACCACATTCTGGGTCTTGCCAGGTCCGGAGATGCCGTAGAAGTTTTGCATGGCTCCAGCCTTGTTCTTCAGCGTGATCAGGTTGGCGTTGAGCAGCGTGCGCTTGGACAGCGAATAGGTGGCGAGCAGCCGTATGAAGTGTGAGTCGTCGGGTGATGCCTTCACGTCGCGAGCCACATAGTCCAGCGAGAAGCCGAGTGCGCCGATGGTGTAGTCGGCGCCGAAGTCATACGCCTTGGCCTTGTACACATCGGAAGCGAGCGTGTAGTCGTCGATCTTGTTGTTGGCGTGGGAATATCCGAATCTGACTTTCCACGCATCCGTGCCGTAGGAGGCGCCAGCCGACACCAGTTTGTTCTTCAGATCTCCCGGATATTCGGCCGTGTGATAGGTCAGCGCCACCGACACGGGCCCGGCGCTGTACGCGCCCGCCAGTTCGCCTACTTTGGGATGATTCGTGTTTTCTGATGCCCCGACCAAGGCCTCTCCGGTGAAGCCACCGATCGTGGGCGAGACGTACTTGGCCGAGTTGTTGACCAGGTCGCTGGTGAAGCCGAAGCCGGTGAGGCCGAACACCGCGTAACCACCAAAGATGAAGTAGTTGCCAAGGTTGTCGTCGTTGACGTTCCAGTGGCGACCGAAGGTCAAGGTGCCCAACGATTCGCTCTTGAAGCCGACGTAAGCACCACGACCCCAGAAGCTCGGTGAAGCGTCGCCGGGGCTGGAAGGACCGCCGCCGATGCCTTGGTCAGGACTGATTCCAGACTCCAGATCAAACACGGTGGACAAGCCGCCGCCCAGATCCTCCGACCCCTTGAAGCCGATGCGCGAAGGATTCAGGCGGCTGGTTTCCATGACGGTTTTTGCACCGCCGGTGTTGCTGGCATGAGCGACGTCAACGCCGATGATCCCGTAGACCGTGACGCTGGACTGTGCTTGCGCCGATGTGGCGAGGGCCGCCAGTCCGCAGAGAGCGGCCGCGGTGGAGACGAGATTGCGCTTGCTTGTCATGAGATTTCTTTCTGTAGGTGCAGTGCTTGAGACACCGCGTGTTTAAAGGTGATCGCTTGTTGACGATTGCCGAACGATCTGCAGGCAAACCGACGGCCGAGACTCGGGGGGAAACTCCGGGGGGCGTGTGGCGCTCAGGCGGCCACGAACTCATTCCACTTCTGCACCATGTACGCGTTCTCGTCCATGATGGCGTTCCAACAGGCGATGCCGCCCATGCGTGTTTCGTAGCTGCCGCCGTCGCGCATGCTGCCGGTCTTGGCCAGCAGGTCGCCGTTGGGCGATTTGATGTCTTGCGTAGCGGCCTTGCCTTGCATCCAATAGGCCCACTCATAAGGCTCCGTCTTGGCCTTGGCGGTTTCCAGCACGGCGCTGTAGTAGCCCTGGCGGTTCAGGTACGCGCCGGCCCACCCGTCGAGGAACCAGTTGATGAACTCGTACACGCCGTCGGCCTTCTTGCCGCTGACGGACTTCGGCACGCCAAAGCCTGCGGCCCAGGCGCGATAGCCTTCCTTGAGCGGCTGGAAGGTGCAGGCGATGCCCTTGGTGCGCACCGCCGTCACGGCCGGCGACCACATCGACTGGATCACCACCTCGCCCGAGGCCATCAGGTTCACGCTTTCGTTGAAGTCTTTCCACAACGCGCGGAACTGGCCGGCCTTCTTGGCTTCGATCAGGGTCTTGATCGTGAGGTCGATTTCCTTCTTGGTCATGTTCCCCTTGTCGGGGTACTTGTAGAGGCCCGCGGCCTCGACCACCATGGCCGCGTCCATGATGCCGATGGACGGGATGTTGAGGATCGCAGCCTTGCCCTTGAACTCGGGGTTCAGCAATTCTTTCCAGCTCTCGATCGGGCGCTTGATCAGGTCGGGACGGATGCCCAGCGTGTCGGCGTTGTACACCGTGGGGATCAGGGTCATGTACTGCGTCGGCGCGGCCGAGAACGTCTTCGACGCCGGCTGCTCCAGGTACATCACCTTCTTCGGCGCGGTGCCCTGGTCGCCGACCTTCTTGCCGGCGACCTCGCCCTTGGTGAACAACGTGGTGATCTTGTCGGCGTTCTTGATGCGCTTGGTGTCGATGCCCAGCAGATTGCCGGTCGGGATGATTTTCTTGAGCGAGAAGTACTCGGTGTCGATCAGGTCGAACGAGTTGGGCGCGGTGACGGCGCGCTTGGTCACATCGTCGGTGGTGACCGGGATGTACTGGATCTTGATGCCCGTGTCGGCCTCGAACTTGTCGGCAATCGCCTTGTCCTGGTTCACCGCGGTGCCCAGGTAGCGCAGCGTGATTTTTTCGTCGGCGTGAACGAAAGGAAAACCCAGTACACCGCCCGCAGCAGCAGCACCCTTCAGCAAGGTACGCCGCTTGGGGTTCGGCTTGGCGAGATCGTCAGACATGGATGTGTCTCCTGATGAAAGTAGCCGTTGGGGCCAGCAACGGCCAGAGAAAACTGAACTTGGGCAAGCAGAACGTCAGAGAGAACGAGCTCTAGATCAACGCGTGGGCTTCGGCCGGCGCCCACGACACAAAAACCTTTTCACCGGGCTGCAACGGGTGCGCGTCGAACGCGTCGTCGGGCAGCGTCACCGTCCACGGCGTGTCGCTGGTGTCTTGTGACGCGACACTGATTTGCACATACGTTCCCTGGTACTCGATGGCGCGCACCGACACGGGACGCGCCGGTGCGCCGCCGGCTTCGGCGCCGCGCTGCAGCTGCAGGCGATCCGAGCGCACGGCCACCTTGCCGGCCGCTGTGGCGATCACGTTGTGTGCCCCCATGAAGCGCGCCACGAACTCCGAGCGCGGGGCGTTGAACACCTCGCGCGGCGAACCCGTCTGTTCGATGCGACCCTGGTTCATCACGACCACCTGGTCGGCCAGCGCCATGGCTTCTTCTTGCGAGTGGGTCACGTGCACGAAGGTGAAGCCCAGCTCCTGCTGCCAGCGTTTCAGTTCGGCGCGCATCTGCACGCGCAGGAACGGGTCGAGTGCCGACAAGGGCTCGTCGAGCAACAAGACGCGCGGCTCCGTCATCAGCGCACGCGCCAGCGCCACACGCTGCTGCTGCCCGCCCGACAATTCGCCGGGATAGCGCTGCGCCAGTGCCTCCAGCTTTGTGGTCGCAAGGATCGCCGCCAGTTTTTTGGCGATGGTTTCGCGATCCATTTTTCGCAGGCGCAGGCCGTAGACGATGTTTTCCGCCACCGTCATATGCGGCCACAATGCGTAGCTCTGAAAAATCATCGACATGCTGCGCTGTTCGGGCGGCAGCGTCCGCGCCTTCGAGGATACAAGCCGGTCGCCGACGCGGATCTCGCCGTCCGAGGGCTCGAGGAAGCCGGCGATCAGCCGCAGGGTCGTGGTCTTGCCGCAGCCGGAAGGACCTAGCAGGCAGACCAGCTGCCCGTGATCGATCCGCAACGAGACATCATCGACTACCGCAAGCGATCCAAATCGCTTGGTCAGGCCACGCAAATCAACGGACGCCAATCGGTTTCCTCCAGCTTTTCTCGCCCGGATCAGCGCCCGACCTTGTATACCAATAAGCACTAAAAACGAAGGCTCGAAAAGCC
>DASQOS010000322.1:0-3367 GCA_035644375.1 Rhizobacter sp. | reverse complement strand
GCAAGAACCCGAGGTCCATGGCCTGGCGGCATTGATGGAAATCCAGGCCTCGCGCGCCCATGCACGCATCGGCGCGGCCGGCGAACCGGTGTTGCTGCTTGAACAGAACCGTGCGCTGTGGGACCAGTTGCTGATCCGCCGCGGCCTGGCCGCATTGGAACGTGCAGAAAAGCTCGGCGGCGCGCTGGGCCCGTACGCCTTGCAGGCGGCGATCGCCGCGTGCCACGCGCGCGCCCGTGAAGCGCAGCACACCGACTGGCAGCGCGTTGCCGCGCTGTACGACGCGCTGGCCGCTCTGTCGCCGTCGCCGGTGGTGGAACTGAACCGCGCGGTCGCGTTGTCGATGGCCTTCGGCCCTGCCGCGGGCCTGGAGCTGGTCGAGACGCTGACCGCGGAGCCCTCGCTGCAGAACTACCACCTGCTGCCCAGCGTGCGCGGCGACCTGCTCGCCAAGCTCGGCCGCCTGGACGAGGCCGGCACCGAGTTCAAGCGCGCCGCCGCGCTGACGCGCAATGCGCGCGAGCGCGCGATGCTGCTGAAACGTGCGCAAGAGTGCGCGGGCGGGCCTGCAGCGGTTTGACGATGTGCGTGACGACAGCCGCCGCATCGTTCGTGCGCAACCCAAAAGCCGGGCCGCTGAATGACCTCCTGTAAGACCTGTCAGTGATGCTGGGCAGGACTTGTTGATGCAATGGCAAGCATGCTTGTCGACGGTCAACACCCAGCCAAGATGTGACGACTTGTAAGTCAGCGAGCACAAGCACCGATGCCGCGGCTTTTGCTTAGCCGAAACTTAAATTGCCCATCGAGAGACGCATCCCCAAGAGTGGGGAGATGGAAACAAGCGGCATTTCCATAGAGTGAGGTTGCCGGGAAACACCTGCTTCTGGGAGGGAGCTTGAACACCACACAAGATGCTGCAGTGCCTGCAGTCATAGCGCACGACACCGTCCAACCCACCGAGCCCTCCGCCACACCCATACCTTCTGCGCTTCCCGCGCTGTGCCTGATCGCCCGGCTGCACCACATGGCGGCCGACCCGGCGCACCTGGCGCATCAACTCGGCTGGTCGCCGAGCCACCTGCCGACGGCGTCCGACCTGCTGCTGGCCGCCAAGCACATCGGTCTCAAGGCCAAGCTCAGCCGCAGCCCCATCGACCGGCTCAACCTCGCCCCGCTGCCCGCCCTGGCGCTGCTGCGCGACGGCCATGTCGTGGTGCTGGCCCAGTGCGATGGCCAACGCGTGCTGTTCCAAGACCCCAGCGGTGCACTGCAAGGCGGCCGCCCCGTCATCGAACCGCTCAGTGTGTTCGAAGCCCAGTGGACCGGCGAGCTGATCCTCGTCACCAGCCGCGCCAGCCTGGCCGGTGCCCTGGCCAAGTTCGACTTCAGCTGGTTCATTCCCAGCATCGTCAAATACCGCCGCCTGCTCGGCGAAGTGCTGGTCGTCAGCCTGTTCCTGCAACTCTTCGCGTTGGTGAGCCCGCTGTTCTTCCAGGTCGTGATGGACAAGGTGCTGGTGCACAAAGGCCTGTCCACGCTGGATGTGCTGGTCGTCGGCCTGGTCGTCATCACCTTGTTCGAGAGCCTGCTCACGACCTTGCGCACCTACGTCTTCAGCCACACCACCAGCCGCATCGACGTCGAACTCGGCGCCCGCCTGTTCCGCCACCTGCTGCAACTGCCCTTGGCCTACTTCCAGTCGCGCCGCGTCGGCGATTCGGTGGCCCGCGTGCGCGAGCTGGAAAACATCCGCAGCTTCCTCACCGGCAACGCCATCACCTTGGTGCTTGACCTGATGTTCTCGGTGATCTTCATCGCCGTCATGTTGTTCTACAGCCTGCCGCTGACCCTGATCGTGCTGATCAGCCTGCCGCTGTACGTCGGCCTGAGCCTGACCCTGGTGCCCATCCTGCGCGCCCGCCTCAACGAAAAATTCGCCCGCGGCGCCGAGAACCAGTCGCTGCTGGTCGAAACCATCACCGGCATCCAGACCGTCAAGGCCAGCGCCTTGGAACCGGCCATCGCCAAGCGCTGGGACGACCAGCTGGCGGCTTATGTGTCGGCCAGCTTCAAGACCAGCACGCTGGCCAGCTACGGCCACGAAGGCATCAACCTGATCGGCAAGGTCATCGGTGCCGCCACGCTGTGGTACGGCGCCCGCCTGGTGATGGACCAGCAGTTGAGCGTCGGCCAGTTCGTCGCCTTCAACATGTTTGCCCAGCGCGTGGCCCAACCCATCATGCGCATGGCCCAGCTGTGGACCGACTTCCAGCAAACCGGCATCTCGATGGCCCGGCTGGGCGACATCCTGAACACCCGCACCGAAGTGCCGCCGACGGCCGCAGCTCAACTGCCGCCGCTCAAAGGAAGAATCCAGTTCGACGCCGTCACCTTCCGCTACCGCCCCGAAGCGCCACCGGTGCTGCACGGCCTGAGCCTGGACGTGCGTGCGGGCGAGGTCATCGGCATCGTCGGCCGCTCAGGCTCGGGCAAAAGCACGCTGACCAAGCTGGTGCAGCGCTTGTACACCCCCGAACAAGGCCGCGTGATGGTCGACGGCATCGACATCAGCCTGATCGACGCCGCCCAACTCAGACGGCAGATCGGTGTCGTGTTGCAAGAGAACCTGCTGTTCAACCGCAGCGTGCGCGAGAACATCGCGATCACCGACCCGGCCGCGCCGATCGACGTGGTGATGCAGGCGGCCCGGTTGGCCGGTGCGCACGAGTTCGTCAGCGAACTGCCCGAGGGCTACGACACCATCGTCGGCGAGCAAGGTTCGGGCCTCAGCGGCGGACAACGGCAACGCATTGCGATTGCCAGAGCGCTGTTCACCAACCCAAGAATCCTGATCCTCGACGAAGCGACCAGCGCGCTCGACTACGAAAGCGAGGCCATCCTGCAACGCAACATGGCCGGCATCTGCAAAGGCCGTACCGTGATCATCATCGCCCACCGCTTGAGCAGCGTGCGCGCGGCGCACCGCATCATCGCGATGGACAAGGGCAACATCGTCGAGCAGGGCAGCCACGATGAACTGCTGAAGCAGAACAAAGGCCTGTACGCCTACCTCTGGGCCATGCAATCGGGCAGCGACCGGAGCGACGCATGAATTGCGGCTCAGGTCGATTCAGCCGCGTGCTCCAAGGCGCGCATCGCCCATTGGTTGAAGCTCATGCCCGTGAGTTCTGCGGCCACGCTGGCACGGGCATGCACATCCGGCGGCAAGCGCAGCATCACTCGGCCGGTGAAAGGCCGGTTCGGCGCCTGCTTCAGCTTTTTGCAAGCGCCAAGGTAATCGTCCACGGCCTCGTGGAACGCAGCTTCCAGGGCGTCGACCGAAGCGCCGTGAAACCCCACGATG
>DASQOS010000321.1:0-3689 GCA_035644375.1 Rhizobacter sp. | reverse complement strand
AGGTGCACAGCGTGGCCGGCGCGCATTTCGACTGGAGCGGCCTGCTCGGTGCGAGCCAGGCCATGAGCCTGTTTTCCGACAAGCAGCTGATCGAGATCCGCATCCCCTCGGGCAAGCCCGGCAAGGACGGTTCAGACGCGTTGCAGCGCTACTGCGAGCACCTGTCCGACGACGTGATCACGCTGCTGCAATTGCCCAAGCTCGACCGCACGCAGCAAAGCAGCGCCTGGTTCACCGCGCTCGACGGCGCCGGCATCGTGCTGCGCGTCGACCCGGTCGAACGCAAGGCGCTGCCGGTGTGGATCGCGCAGCGCTTGGCGCTGCAGGGACAGCGCGTGCAGGGCGGCGAAAACGGCCAGCACGCGCTGGCTTTTTTTGCCGACCGCGTGGAAGGCAACCTGCTGGCGGCGCACCAGGAGATCCAGAAACTCGGGCTGCTGTACCCGGCCGGCGAGTTGAACCTGGCGCAGATCGAGGCGGCGGTGCTGAACGTGGCGCGCTACGACGTCTTCAAGCTCGGCGAAGCCGTGCTGGCCGGCCAGGTGGCGCGTGCGCTGCGCATGCTCGACGGGTTGCAGGCCGAAGGCGAGGCCGCGGTGCTGGTGCACTGGACGCTGGCCAATGACGTTCTGTCGCTCAAGCGCGTGAAAGACGCGATGCACCACGGCAAGCCGCTGCCGATGGCGCTGCGCGAAGCGCGCGTGTGGGGCAGCAAAGAAAGGCTGTTCGAACGCGCGCTGCCGCTGTTCAGCGACAGCGCCGTGGCCCAGCTGGTGGAGGCCGCAGCGATCTGCGACGGCCTGGTCAAGGGCCTGAAGCACCCCGACTGGCCGCTCGACGCATGGCAGGGCCTGCGCAAGCTGGTGTTGCTGCTGATGCAATCCACCGGCGCCGGCCCGCGCGTGCAGCTCGTGTTGCGCGCTTGACCAGCGACCGGGTGCGGACGCCGCATCACGGCGGCCGTGGCGCCCTGTTCAATAGCCGCGCTGGCGATCGACGAGGTGTTGCAGCGGCCGGCCCGCACGCAGCGCGTTGACATTGGCCGCAACGACCGCGGCGGCACTGCGCGGGTCGGTCAGCGCCGCCACGTGCGGCAACACGGTGACGTGCGGGTGGCGCCACAAGGCGCTTTCGACAGGCAAGGGTTCGTGTGAAAACACGTCCAGCACCGCATGCGCGAGCTGCCCACTGTCGAGCGCCGCGAGCAGGTCGGCTTCCACCACATGCGCGCCGCGCGCCAGGTTCACGAGGCCGGCGCCGCGCGGCAGCCGCCCCAGCGTGCGCGCATTGAACAAGCCGGTGGTGGCCGGCGTCAGCGGCAACAGGTTGATGACAAGCTGCGCCTGGCGCAGCAGCTCGGGCAGCGCGTCATCGCCATGCCGGCAGACCACGCCCGGCCGCTGCGCGGCATGGCGGCTCCAGCCGGTGACGCGGTAGCCGTTGTAGGCCAGCCGCTGCGCCGCGCTGCCGCCCATCTGCCCGAGCCCCAACACGAGTACGCGCACTTCGTCGGCACGGCGCTGCGCCAGCGGCTCCCAGCGCATCTCGCGTTGTTGCTGCGCATAAACGAAGTGGCCGCGGTGCAGGCTCAGCACCGCCCACAGCGCGGTCTCGGCCATGGCCTGGCTCATCGCCGGGTCGACGAGCCGCCCGATGGGCACATCGGCGGGCAAGCTCGGGTCGCACAGCAGGCGATCCACACCCGCCCACAGCGACTGGATCAGCTTCAAGTTCGGAAGGCCCTGCAGCGAAGCGGGTCGTGGGTTGGCGACGATGGCGACCTCGACCGCGTCAGGGTCAAAGGGCGCGTCGGCGTGCGCCCACGCTTGCCCGGGCAGCGCGGCCTGCAAAGCGTCCTCCCACAGCACCCGCTCGGCGGGCGTGAAGTCTGCGGCAATCAACAAGCTCATGACCTCAAGCCTAACCGGTGCACTGGCACGCGCTATCCTGATCGCTCCTCCTCATCGCACACGGGCTGACCTTGCCTCGCATCCGGACCCCCTCCCCCAGCGCCCTGCGCCACGCGCCCAAGAAGCCGCACGGCGAAGAAGAATGCATCCTGGTATTGCAAGGCGGCGGTGCGCTGGGCGCCTACCAGGCGGGTGTGTTCGAGTCGATGAGCGAAGGCTCCCACGCGCCCGACTGGGTCGCCGGTATTTCCATCGGCGCCATCAATGCGGCACTGATCGCCGGCAACCCTGCCGAGAAACGGGTCCAGCAGCTGGCCGAGTTCTGGAACCGGGTGTCGTCGGCGTGCCTCCAGTCTCACGGTGCCGGCGGCGCACTGCCGCGCGAGGCGATCAATGAATCCAACGCCGCGCTGAGCGCCGTCTTTGGCGTGCCGGGGTTTTACGTACCGCGCGTCCCGCCCGCACCGTTCCAGCCGCCGGGCACGCCGGGTGCCATCAGTTACTACGACACCGCGCCGCTGAAGGAGACGCTGGAAGAACTGATCGACTTCGACCTGTTGAACTCGGGCGCGATGCGGCTGTCGGTGGGTGCCGTCAACGTGCGCAGCGGAAATTTCGCCTACTTCGACACCGCCATGCAGCGTCTGGACGTGCGCCACGTCATGGCCAGCGGCGCGCTGCCGCCGGCCTTCGCCCCGATCGAGATCGACGGCGAGCAGTACTGGGACGGCGGCATCGTCTCCAACACGCCGCTGCAGTACGTGCTCGACCAGCGGGGAACCCGGCCACGCCTGGTGTTCCAGGTCGACCTGTTCAGCGCCCAGGGCGTGCAGCCGATCAACATGGCCGAAGTGTCGGAGCGTGAAAAGGACATTCGTTATTCCAGCCGCACGCGGCTCAACACCAGCAGCGAACTGCAGCGCGAGGCCATGGCGCAGGCCGCGCGCCGGCTGATCGCCAAGCTGCCGCCCAAGCTGCGCGAGGACCCCGATGCGCAAGCACTGAAAGGCTGCGGCCACGAGGCATCGGTCAGCGTGGTGCACCTGATCTACCGCAGCAAGCACTATGAAACGCAGTCGAAGGACTACGAGTTCTCGCGCCAGTCGGTCGAAGATCACTGGCTCGCGGGGCGAACCGACACGACCCAGACCCTGCTGAACCCGCAATGGGTCCATCGCAAGCGGCCCGCCAGCGGCGTGCAGGTCTTCGACCTGTCACTCGATGGACCGACCACGGCAAAAACGGTCCAGCCCTCCACCCACCTCACCCAAGGAGTCCCCTCATGAAACTCAAAGACAAGGTCTGCTTCATCACCGGTTCCGCCAGCGGCATCGGCAAGGAAATCGCCCTCACCTATGCGCGAGAAGGCGGCAAGATCGTGATCGCCGACCTGAACCAGCAAGCCGCGCAAGCCACGGCGTCCGAGCTGAAGGACCTGGGCTTCAGCGCGATGGCGGTGAGCGCCGACGTGACCGACGAAATCCAGGTCAACGCCGCCGTCGCGGCCGTGGTCGCGGTGTGGGGCGGCATCGACGTGTTGGTCAGCAACGCCGGCATCCAGATCGTCCACCCCCTGGAAGACTTTCCGTTTGCCGAATGGAAAAAGTTGCTGTCCATTCACCTGGACGGCGCCTTCCTGACCACCAAGGCCTGCCTGCCGCACATGTACAAGGCCAAAAGCGGCAGCGTCATCTACATGGGCTCGGTGCACTCCAAGGAAGCCTCCAAGCTGAAGGCTCCTTACGTGACCGCCAAGCACGGCCTGATCGGGCTGGCCAA
>DASQOS010000320.1:0-4899 GCA_035644375.1 Rhizobacter sp. | reverse complement strand
GGCCGGCGTCGCATGCAGGCTCACGGCCACGCGCGCACAAGCGGTGTCGATCAGGCTCACCGATTTGTCGGGCAGCTGGCGGCCCGGGATGTAGCGGTGCGACAGCTTCACCGCGGCTTCGAGCGCCTCGTCGAGGATTTGCACCTTGTGGTGTTTCTCCATCGTCGAGGCCACGCCGCGCATCATCAAAATGGCGCGCGGTTCATCCGGTTCGTCGACCTGGATGCTCTGGAAGCGGCGCGTCAGCGCCGGGTCTTTCTCGATGTGCTTCTTGTACTCGGCGAAGGTGGTCGCGCCGATGGTGCGCAGCTGGCCGCGCGCCAATGCGGGTTTGAGCAAATTGGCCGCATCGCCGGTGCCGGCTGCACCGCCGGCACCCACCAGCGTGTGGGTTTCGTCGATGAACAGGATGATCGGTTTGGCCGAGGCCTGCACCTCGTCGATCACCGAGCGCAGGCGCTGCTCGAACTCGCCCTTCATGCTGGCGCCGGCCTGCAGCAGGCCGACGTCGAGCACGCGCAACTCCACTTCTTTCAACGCCGGTGGCACATCGCCGCGCGCAATGCGTTGTGCGAAGCCTTCGACGACGGCGGTCTTGCCGACACCCGCCTCGCCGATCAGGATCGGGTTGTTCTGGCGCCGGCGCATCAGGATGTCGACCACCTGGCGGATCTCGTCGTCGCGGCCGACGATCGGGTCCATCTTGCCGCCGCGGGCCTGTTCGGTCAGGTCGGTGGTGAACTTCTTCAGAGCTTCCTGTTTGCCCATCGCGGCCGGGGCGATCGCGCCGCTGGCTTCGCCGGGTGCCGCGCCGCTTTCGCTGGCGGCCTGCGCTTCTTCGGGCGAACTGCCGAGGATCTTCTGGAAGTTCTCGGTCAGGTCATCCAGTTGAATGCGCTCGAACTGCTTGCTGATCGACAGCAGCACGTTGCGCAGGTTCTTGGTCTTCAGCAGGCCGACGACCAGGTAGCCGGTGCGCACCTGCGTGCCGCCGAACATCAGCGAGCCATAGACCCAGGCGCGCTCGACCGCGTCTTCGACGAAGGTCGACAGGTCGGTGACCGACGAGGCGCCGCGCGGCAGGCGGTCCAGCGCGTTCTGCAGGTCGGTGACCAGCACCGACGCATCGATGCCGTAGTGCTTGGCCAGGCGGTGCAGATCAGAGTCTTGTGTTTGCAGAATCTGGAACAACCAGTGCTGCAATTCCACATACGGGTTGCCGCGCAACTTGCAGAACACGGTGGCACCTTCGATGGCCTTGTAGGCCAGGGAATTGAGCTTGCCAAACAAAGCGGAGCGACTGATTTCAGCCATGGTCGTCTTTCCTCTTCAAGGTGGGGCGCGCGCCAAGACGCGCCGGGTGCAAGCGAAGCTCGCCGCGGTCGGGATGAGGGGTCTTGCGTGCCAGCCAAGTGGTGCGGCCCAGCAAGGCGGCTTGTGGTGCCTTGCGGCCGACGCCGAGTGCGGGAACTTCAGCGCCCTTGAGCACCAGCTGCACGTCCCACAACATCTCGAACCCCAGCAGCTGGCGCATCCAGTCGCGCAACGCGATCAGCGAGTGCTGGCCGGGCAAGAAATCGCGGTACTGCGCCAGGGTCAAGGGGCCGACGTGCAGGCGCAGCTTGTATTGCCGGTCCCACACCTTGGCCCCGGCCACGGTGGACACGCCCAGCGGCGCACTGCGGCGCGCGCCCGGGCTGCCCAGGCGGCTGCGGTCTTCGGGGCGCAACTGCATCCAGTGACCCACATACGGTTCGATGCGGATCGGCACGCTGAAGTACTGCCGCAGCACCTTCATGATGGCTTCGGGGCTGCGCGCCGACCGCGCGAGCTGGCCGCTGACAAAACGCTTGGCGGCATCGGGCACGGCATCGGCATGGCGCAACGCGGCAGGCGCCTGGCCGAACAGCGCGCTGACCCATTTGGCGAACTGGTCTTCGTGCGGACGATCGGCCTGCACCGCAGGCTGGCTTTGCGACCAGGCGCGGTAGAACAGCGACAGCGCGCGGTGATGAAACACATCGGCGAAACGCACGAAGGTCGGGTCGGCGTGGTTGCGCAGCCGGTCGCGCGCGTATTCGGTGATGTGCAGCGGCAGCGGCCCCATCGGCCCGAACAGCCCGAAGAAACGCACGCCCAGCCGCGGCGCCGTCCTGCCCTCGGCCTGAAACGACATCAATGCCGCCGGCGCGAAATCCAGCTCCGGTTCCTGGCCCAGGCGCAGCGCCTCGACATTCGGCCGCAGCGCACTGCCGAAGCGCGGCGCGCCGGGCGAGAGCGCGTCGATCTGCCGCAGCAGCGCAAAAAAATCATGCCCCCAGGGCGCCTTGGCGAGCTCGTTATAGAGGCGCGTGCGGCGCTCGTTGAGCGCAGCTGCACTGGCAGAAGGAGCCGACTTTGTCATGCCATCGGAGCACAAGGCGGAGCCGAGTGCGACCCATCCAGCAACGCCCCAGGCACGGGTCTCCCGGGCCGATGGGCGGGAGCGAGCGCGACGTGGGGGCGCATCAGAGCACAGCCCTTTCACCGATGCGCGGTTTACAGCGCATGATCTCGCCGCGCGACGTGGAGCGCAGCACCGTCTCGCAAAAACTGTTGGCCGATGCCTGGCGTGCGAAGAAGCGGTCGAGCACGTTGCCGAGCAAGAAGGCGCTCGAGCCCTGAAAACCCAGCTCGTCGACCAGGGCGGTGATCTCGACACCACAACCGAAAGTCAAGGGGCCGGTGAAGGGCAGGCGGCGCACCACCGAACGCGCTTCGACCCATTGCACGCTGTCGACCTGTTTGGACCAGGCGACATCTTGTTCCGGGCCGTGCAGCGTCAGCAGCGTGCGCAATGCGGCGGCCGCGCGCTGCGGGTCTTCGCCGGCAATGCTCAGGTAGTTCAGCGTCAACAGGCTGACCATGGACCAGCCGACATCGCCGCGCGCCATGCGTTGCACCGGACGCGTCGGTCCGCGCAAGGTGTCGATGCGGCCGGCGGGCCCGGCGGCGTCCAGCGTCCAGGTGGTCGATGAACCCGGCAGCAGGGTCGGCAGATCGCGGTTGGTCACCAGCGCATGGATGGCCAGCTGGCGGATGTCTTCGCCGTAGGGCGCGCTTTGCGGATCGACCAGCGACAGGAACACCTCTTGTCCGACGTAGGCCGAGCGCGGTCCCTCCAGGCGTTGCCGCGCCGACAGCTGCCGCGGCTCGCGGCGCACGGTGAAGTACGCGCCGTGGCTGCTGGCTTCGTCGTGGAAGGTCTCGTACAGCGGCAAGAACTGCTGCTCGGCCACTTGCGCAATGCCGAAGCCGGTGACCGAATCCAGCGTGTGGACCTCGAAATCCATCGGCCGCGTGCGGTCCGGCACCACGTGGTGCTCCCAGGTCCCCGCCGCCACCTGAATGCGGTCGAGCCGCTTGGGAAACAGGTTGACGGCGGGGGTGCAGAAAAGCGCGAGGCTGCCGCTGTCTACCAGCGATTCAAGAGCGGCCTCCCCACGCGAAAACAACAACACGATCTCGGCTTCGGCGCTGTCCACCAGCGCCAGCCGGCGCGCGAGATCGGTCACATCAAAAAACAAAAAGCGCTGCGGCATCGCCGCGAACTCTTGCAGCAGGCGGTGGCCGCTGAAGCCGCGCAGCGTTTCCGGCAGCAGCGCCTGGTCTTCGCCGTAGCCGACGGGCTCGACCGAAGCGCTGTCAGAGAAACCCTGCATCGCCGTTTTTTGCCCCGCGCTGGCGCCAGCGGCAGCGACCCAGCTGCCCGCGCACGCGCCGAGCACCAGCTCGTGCAGGCGAAACGCCATGTCGTCGGGCGCGGCGATGTGAAAACCCAGCCGCTCCATCTTGAGCTGCTTGAACTTGAGCCCGCCATGCGCCTTGAGCTTGATGCGCAGGCCGCCGCGAGTCTGGCGCCCGCCGGGCAGGTGGGCCAGCGGCAGGTCGGGGGCGTGGGCGAAGTACTGCACCGCTTCGATCTGGATCGGCCACAGCGTCACGTCGTGCGCGGTGCGGAATTCGCAGCGCGTGTTCTGTCCGCGCGCCAACTCGCTGGTCAGCGCACTGCCGCGCTTGACGGTGAAACCGCGTGCCAGATTCGGGTCCAGCGGGTCGGGCTGCATGCGGGCGATCAGCATCGACGGCACCGGCGACAGGAAACCGGGGTACACCGTTTCCAGCAGGTGCTGCACGAAACGCGGGTGTTCGGAATCGATCTTCAGCTGCACGCGCGCTGCCATGAAGGCAAAGCCTTCGAGCAGCCGCTCGACATAGGGGTCGGACACTTCCACGCCGTCCATCGACAGGCGCGCGGCGATCTTCGGAAACTCCTGTGCGAACTCGGCGCCGACTTCGCGCAGGTGCGTCAGTTCGTCGTTGTAGTGGCGAAGAAGGTTCGGGTCCATTGTGCAGGCCGTGCTGTGTTCAGTTGCGGCGCCGTGGCGTCGTCGTGCCCACGTCTTTCACTTCGACCTGGCCGGCTTCCAGATCGACCTGCGTGCGCAGCAGCAGCTCCAGCGGCACCGGCTGCGCCCACATGAAACCGCGGATCTCGAACTCGATCACGTTGTGCGTGTCGAGCACGCTGTTCAAATCGAGCGCCTTCACGACCAGCGAGTCTTCCATCACGCGCGGCTCGAACCGCAGGATCGCTTGCTTGATGGCGCGCTCGAGCACGCTGACGTCGATGCGCGAAGCCAGCTGGCCCGACATCGCAGGCAGGCCGAAGTTCAACACCGAATCGGCCACCAGCGGGAAGGCCGCTGCCTGGTGCCCGAGCGGTTGCACCGAATTGAGCAGCCAGCCGAGATCGCGCAACACGGCGTCGCGGATCTGCGACTTGTTCATCAGGCGCGCGTCTTCGGACTCGACCCGCGATTGCGGTGCGTGGTCCGTCAAGCGGTCCAACAGCGCAGG
>DASQOS010000319.1:0-2910 GCA_035644375.1 Rhizobacter sp. | reverse complement strand
GCCCCAGGTCAGCCTGTTCGCGCCGATCACCGCCACAGCGCTCGGCCAAGGCCGCTGGGGCCGCGCAACGCCGCCGGCACGAACGCCCGATGTGCAGGCTGCCCGCGAACAGGCCGCCCTCGCCTGGCGCATGACGGTGCAATCGCGCCTGGGCAGCCTGGCCGAAAACCTGGCCCGCAGCGGCTACGCGCTGCACTGCGAGGTCGGACTGCGCAGCGAACCGCGTGCGGCGCGCCTGCGCTGCGCACGCGAGTCCGACCAGGGCCTGGTGTGGAGTTTTCTGCAGGGCGTGGCAAGCGCCGACAAGGACCTCGACGCACCCGCCGACATCTGCCTGCAACTCGACACGCCGCAAGGCCCGCTGGCGCAATGCGCGCCAGCCCCGTTGACGCTGGCCGCGCTGCCGCGCTGAAAAAACAAGGCGGCCGAAGCCGCCTTGTCGTGGTTCTGCGGATCAGATCACGACGACTGCACGATGCCGTCGATGACCGCCGGCTTGGCGCTCGGCAACGCAGGCGCGGGGCCGTTCACCGCCGCCGGGTTGAGCGTGATCGAACTCGAGTCCGGCATCGCGGACGACGACCCCGGCAGGCTGAGCACGCCCTTGCAGGTCGACTCGTCGCTGCCCGACAGCTGGCCCAAGCGCAATTCGCGCTCCAGGAACTTCACGTAGTAGTTGGTGGAGCCGGTGCTGACGGTGGAGCCATCGACGATGTCGAAGGCCGGCACCCAGCGGTTGTTCTGACCGCAGGGAGCCGGCGCATTGGTGTCGGGATCGACGCAGGTCCCCGGAACGCCTTGCATCTCGCCGAAGCCGTTGAACTGCAGTTGCACCGTGGAGCCTGCGTACTTGCTCTTGTCGATCGCGCGGATGTTGTTCATCGTGGCGGCGAACGCCATCTGCTGCGGTGGGTCCACCGTGACACCGACGGCGCCGAAGTACTGGTTCCACTGGTTCGGTCCGGTCTCCCACTGGTACGACACGTCGGCCTGGTCGACCAGGCCGGCGCACAGGTAAGCACCGGCCGGGTTGGCTGTGCCGCCGGCATCGCAACGCAGGTTGGCAAGAGCTGTGCTCGCCACCAGCGAGCCGCTGGTGAGACCGCCCATGAACATGCCCATGCTGCTCTTGTCGAAGGTCGAGGCATCGACGTCGCCGCCGCCATCGCCGAGCATGCCGGCGCTGTAGGTGTAGGTGGCTGCCGAGCCGGCCGCGACCGGCGCCCACGACTGCGCGCTGAACGGCTGCGGCGGATTGCTCAAGAACGAGTTGGCCAGCGTGGCGCCGGATTTCGGGCACATGCCCAGGCACACCAGCGAGGCCGGCGCGTCGACCGCGTCCGGCACGACGATGGAGCGCGTGCGGTAGGCCAGCACGCTCGCGGCGCCGAACTCGCCCGAGGCCGGCACGGCGACAACGCCGTTGCCGCCACCCGAGGGAAAGAAGATCGGCAGCACGCCCGCACCGGCGGTGCGGAAATCGCTGGCCTGCAGTGTGATGGCCGGCGACAGCGCCTGCGGCACGCAGCCGCCAGACGAGCACTGCTGCGTCCCGATGGCCTGCAGCTGGGTGCCGTTCCACTGCAGTTCGTAGTTCGTGCCTTGTTGCAGCGCGCCGATGGTGTTGGGGGCCCAGTACATCATCGAAACGCTCTTGAAATCGCCCAGCGTGGAGGCCTGGCGCACCTGCTTCCACAGCTTGCCGCCCTTCTTGCTGACGGTCAGTGCCACGTCGTTGTTGCCGACGTGGCGCGTCAGCGTGCCGGAGCTGCCGATGCTGGCCAGCGCGGACTCCGGCAGCCACAGGCCCCAGAAGCTCCAGAAGCCGTAGTAGGTTGCGCCGCCGTTCACGTACTTGACCGGGAAGCCGGGATGGGCGGCATCCAGCCGCGAGCCGTCGGCGTTGTAGGTGCCATAGCGCCAGGTCGAGTAGTTGGCGGCAGCCTTGTCGCGCGAGAAGCAGGCGTCGACCGACAGGTCGCTGCGGCGAAAGTAGGCCGGGTTGTACGAGAAGCGGTAGTCGTACGGCGTGCTGCCTTCCATGCCGGTGGCGCGGCCCTGCCCGCTGTCGGTGCTGGGTGTCGATTGCAGCAACAAGGCCTTCTCGGACAAGCCGTTGTTGTTGTTCTCCAGCTCGTAGTAGGCCAGGCCGCTGGCGTCGGAGCGCAACACGCCCTTGAACGAGCAAGGTGCGGTATCGGCCGAGCCGAACGCCTTGCCGCAGTAGTGGATGGTGAACAAGCCGTTCGGATTCGTGTCCGACTTGCCGGCCGTGGCCACGCTGTGGACGAAGATCTCTTCCTTGTGGCCGGGCTCGCTTTCGTTGGTCAGCCAGGCCTTCATCACCAGCGGATCATCGAACGATGCCTGGGTCGACACCACGCTGCCCGTCATGTAGTTGGTGGCATTCGATTCGCCGGCGTTGGTGCTGGTGGACTTGCTGCTGTCGCTGCGGCCGCTGCACTTGTTCTCGTCCACCAGCGCCAGGTAGGGACCCTGGTTGACCATCGCATCGGGACGCAGCGAACTCATGATGCACATGATCATGTTGACGGTGCTGATGCGGTCGCCCACCCGGTCTTGCACCCAGGTGTTCTGGCTGTCGGTGACATAGGCGCCCGAGATCGGCTGGGCGCGGGCCTGCGAGACGCAAAGCAGCGCGGCGGCGCTCAGGGCCGCAGCCCCGACTGCAAAGAATTTCTTCATGGGAGCGCTCCGCCGGATCAGTTGGTGGCCGTCACGACCTGCACCGATGAGGGCAGCGTGATGTTGGACTGGGTCACCGGCGCAGCGGCCGATGCGGAAGACGACCCGCCGCCGGCGCAGGCGGCCAAGGCCAACAGCACCGCCAAGCCTCCGAGTGAAACAACCGTTTTTGTCAAAACCGAACTGCGCAGCTTCATGGGAGGC
>DASQOS010000318.1:0-5729 GCA_035644375.1 Rhizobacter sp. | reverse complement strand
GATTCGGGCGGCTTGGTCAGCGATGAAATCATCATTGGTATGGTGAAAGAGCGCCTGGCCCAACCGGATTGCGCCAACGGGTTCCTATTCGATGGTTTCCCCCGCACGATTCCACAGGCCGATGCGATGCGCGCAGCCAAGGTCAAGCTGGACGCCGTGGTTGAAATCGACGTACCCGACGAAGTGGTGCGCGAACGTGTCACCGGACGTCGCGTGCACGGCGCGTCGGGTCGCGTCTACCACGTCAAATTCAATCCACCCAAGGTCGAAGGCAAGGACAACATCAGTGGCGACGACCTGGAACAGCGTGTAGACGACACCATTGAGAAGGTGAACACTCGGCTGGAGAAATACCACGCCGAGACCGAGCCCTTGGTGGGCTACTACAGCAAATGGTTCTCGACTGGCGACCCTGCAGCTCCTCGGTGCCACAAGATCAGCGGCCTCGGCACCGTCGACGAAATCACTGCACGACTGCTGGCTGTCTTGAGCTGACGCACCCTAGCAATCGCCGTGCGCCATGGACATCGCCGGCAAGGTCTTCTTGGTCACGGGTGGCGCCTCGGGTCTGGGTGAGGGCACGGCGCGCCTGCTTGCAACGCACGGCGCCAAGGTCATCATCGCCGACATGCAGGTCGACAAAGGCGAAGCCGTGGCGCGTGAACTGGGCGGCGCCTTCGTGCGCTGCGACGTCACGCAGGAAGCCGATGCCCAGGCCGCTGTGGCGGCCGCAACTTCGCTGGGCACGCTGGCCGGCCTGGTGAACTGTGCCGGCCTGGCCCCGGCTGCCAAGACCTTGGGCAACGAAGGCGTGCACGCGCTGGCGCTCTTCAGTCAGGTGGTCGGCGTCAACCTGATCGGCAGCTTCAACATGATCCGGCTCGCCGCGCAGGCCATGAGCCAAAACACACCGGGGCGGGACGGTGAACGCGGCGTGCTGATCTCCACCGCCAGCGTGGCGGCTTACGACGGCCAGATCGGCCAGGCGGCATACGCCGCATCCAAAGGTGGCATCGTCGGCATGACCTTGCCGATTGCACGCGATCTGGCGCGCCATGGCATCCGCAACATGACGATCGCACCCGGCATCTTCGGCACGCCGATGCTGCGCGCCATGCCACAGGATGTGCAGGATGCGCTGGCGGCCAGCATCCCGTTCCCGAGCCGGCTCGGCACGCCCGCCGACTTCGCCAGCCTGGTGCTGCACATCGTCACCAACACCATGCTCAACGGCGAAGTCATCCGCCTGGACGGCGCGGTCCGGCTTCCACCCCGATAGACGCTGGCCCGCGCCAGCGAGCGACGCGCTTGCGCAAGCCGCTTCACCGAAAAGAACAGCTCGCCGCGACGAAGAAGAACCGACCGCGCGGGCTGTAGATCGAAGAGAAGCCAAGTGCGCCGTAGCCCGACTGGGTGCCGGTGTTGCTGTACGGCGGCGCGCGATCCAGCACATTCTTGATGCCGCCGGTCAGCCTCAGTGTCTTGATGCCGGTGTAGGCCGTGAGCAGGTCGAGTTCCTGGTGGGCGCTGATGGTTCGAACGTTCGGGTCTTCCAGATTTCGCGGCAGATCCGAATCGACCATCTGGCTGACCATGTGCACATTGGCCGTGGTCGACCAGCTGCCGTTTTCCAGATTCAGGCTCACGTTGTTGCGCCAGCGCGGAAAGCCGAACGTGCCCACGAACTCGTCAAACGGGTCGCCCGCGCCGGGCTGCTGTCGGATGTGGCGGTAGTACGTGAGCGTGTCGCGCAATGTCATCTTGCCCCACGGCACGCTGCCGAGCCGTGCCCGCAGATCGACATCGATCCCGGAGACACGCGACTGCGCCAGGTTGGTCGCGTCGGTGAACACCACCGCCTCGCCGCTCTGAATGGCAGTCGCGCCGGCCGCCACCGCCGCCAGCACGGTCGGCCGCGTGATCTCGTCCTTCTTGCGGATCACGAAGTAGTCGATGCCCAGGCTGAATGCCGGTGTCGGTTCCAGCACCAGCCCGAGGTTCGCAGTTTTGCCGGTTTCAGGCCTCAGCCGCGGATTGGAGCGAGTGACCTTGATGTACGGAAACGATGAGCAGCCTCCGCCCGACAGGCTTGGAAACGCATCGCAGACGGCTTGCTCACTGGTGTTGTCGAAACTTTCATCGGTGCCTCCGAAGAGCTGCTTCAGGGTGGGCGCCGCGAAACTCTCGGCATACGACGCCCGCAACAACACCTGCTTCATCGGCAGGTACCGAAGGGCCAGCTTCGGGCTGGTCTTGCCGATGCCCCCATAGGAGACGGCGTTGTCGTCGATGCTCGCCTTCAGCCGGTTGTACCAATCGTGGCGCAGCGCGACCTGGGCCTCAAGGCCGCTGGACAGCGGCAGCAACAACTCGCCGAACACGGCCTGCGAATAACGCGATGCGTCGACGGCCGACTGGGCGCCGGCGCCGAACACGTTGTCGGCAATGGTGTTGGCGTCTGGCTGGTCTTTCAAGGACTCGCGGTTCAGCGACAAGCCGACCGCATAGGCCACGGACCCGGCGGGCCACTTCACCAGAGATCCCGAGCCCTTGGTATTGAGGAACCACGTGCTCGCCTTGCCCTCGCGCGTGGGCGACAGGCGGATGCTGTCGATCACCGACGCCGGGTTGGTGGTGACGGTGGGATCGAAGAGGCCGTTGTCGATGGCGTCATAGGTCTTGGTCACATCCAGGTAGTTGCTGTCGCTGAGCCGGGTGTTGGTGCGGCCGTGGCCGATGGCGACGTCCCAGTCGATGCTCGCGTGGTGGCCTTCCAGCCCTGCGACAAAGTTGGCGAGCGTCGAGTGGCGATCCGTCGTGCGCGGCCCCAGCTGGAGCGGCCGAAACAGGTAGATGTTGTCGTCGAGTCCGGCATAAGCGAAGGGCACGGGCGGGGTTTCGAAATGGTCGTCGGATTGCGCCAACATGATTTCGCCGAACAGCCGCAGCGACGAGCCCAGCTTGAGGCTGCCGAGCAGCATGCCGTTGCTCCGGTCTGCTCCGTTGATGGCGTCGGTGGTGCCCTGGTTGCCGTCGTACAGGCACCGGTTGTTCACCAGCTGGCCGGGCGGGCACGGCCGCACTTGGCTCGGTGCATCCGGGCCGGCGACGATGTTGCCCACGGGGGAATAGGGGCTGCGCGCATCGATGCCGTTGCCGCCGGCAAACCGGCTCCAGTCGGTCGAGCTCGTGATGTCGCGCGCCGAACGCCGCACCGGGTCGCGCTTGAACACCTCCAGGCTCGCCATCAGATTGAAGCCTTCGGCGTCGTAGTCGCCCAGGCCGAAGCTCAGGCCGGCGGTCTTCTCCTTGGCGTCATGGCGGCTGCTTTGTCCATAACCGGCGCTGGCCTCGATGCCTTGGTAGTTCTTGCGCGTGATGAAGTTGACGACGCCCGCCACCGCGTCGGCGCCGTAGAGGGCCGACGCGCCGTCCTTCAGGATCTCGATGCGCTCGATCATGCCGAGGGAAATGTTGTTGATGTCCACCGCCGCCAGTTCGCCGGCCGCGTCTTGCACCGGCGCCAGCGGCAGGCGCCGGCCGTTCAACAGCACCAGCACGTTGCGCGCCGACAGGCCGCGCATCTGGATCTTGGCCATGCCCGAATAAGGCGACCCGCCGATTTCCAGGTCGTCCACGACATCCAGCGACGGGATGCTCTTGACCAACTCGTTGACCGTGGTGGCGCCAGTGCGTTGAATGGCCTTGCGGTCGTAGATCTCGACCGGCGCCGAGCCTTCGATCTGAACCCGCTTGATGGCCGAGCCGGTCACCTCGACCGGTTCAAGAAACTGCTGGGCCAAGGCGCAGGGTGCGCCCAGGACTGCGCCCATGCCCCAGGCATAGAACCAGGGGGCGCAGCGTTTTTTGGTGATGAACATGGAATCCCGCAAACGTCAAAAGGAAAGAGCGAAAAAGATCAGGGGAGCACCGCCTGCACACGCGGCACGGCGTCAAGCAAGGCCCGTGTGTAGGCCGATTGCGGATGGCCCAGCACACTGCTGCTGGGGCCGATTTCTTCAAGCCGCCCTTGGCGCATCACCGCCACGTCGTCGGCGATGTACTCGACGACGCCGATGTTGTGGGTGATGAACAGGTACGACACGCCCAGTTCGCGTTGCAGTTCGCGCAGCAGGTTGAGGATCTGCGCCTGCACCGAGACGTCGAGCGCCGAGGTGGGTTCATCGCAGACCATCAGGCGCGGTTCCAGAGCCAGCGCGCGCGCGATCGCGATGCGCTGGCGCTGGCCGCCGGAAAACTCGTGCGGATAACGCTGCAGCGCGTCGCGTCGCAGGCCCACGCGGTCCACCATGGTCTCCAGGGTCGAGCGCCGCATGTCGGCGTTCAGCTCGGGGCGCAGGGCCAGTAAACCTTCTTCCAACAGATCGAAAACGCGCATGCGCGGGTTGAGCGATGCAAACGGGTCTTGAAAGATGATCTGAATCGATCGGCGCGCTGCGCGCAGCGCCTCGCCTTGCAAGCCAAACAGATCTTGGCCTTGCAGCAGCGCTTCGCCTTCGATCACCGCCTGCGTGCGCAACAGCTGAACGATGGCCTTGCCGGTGGTGGTCTTGCCACAGCCCGACTCTCCGACCAGCGCCAGCGTCTGGCCGCGACGGATCGTGAACGACACGTCGCTCACCGCATTGAAGTGGCCTTGGGCGCGGTGCAGCCAGCCCTTGGTGATCGGAAAGCGCACCGACAGGTGTTTCACGTCCAGCAGCAGCGCGCCGGCTTCGGCTGCCGGCCGGTCTGAGACCGGCATTGCTTCGCTGGCCGCTGCGACCGCCAGCGGCGGCGTGCCGCTTTGCGTGTACAACAGGCAGCGAACGCTGCGCGATGCCGGCAGCGGCGTCAGTTCAGGTGCCGTGCCATGGCATGGCGGCATGACGCGGTCGCAGCGTGGCGCAAAACGGCAGCCCGAGAACGCCTGCCACAGCGGCGGCACATTGCCGGGGATCGCGGCCAACGCAGCGCCGCGCTGGCGCGCATCCGGCAAGGCGCGCATCAGCAGACGCGCATAGGGGTGCTTGGGCGCTGCAAAAAACTCGGCCGCGGGCGCCAACTCGATGATCTGGCCGGCGTACATCAGCGCCACCTGGTGCGCCATGCTGGAGACCACGGCCAGATCGTGCGTGATCAGCAGCAGGCCCATGCGCTGCTCTTGCTGCAGCCGCCGCAGCAGGTCCAGGATTTGCGCCTGGAGGGTCACGTCCAGCGCGGTGGTCGGCTCGTCCGCAATCAGGAAGTCGGGCTCGGCCGCCAGCGTCATCGCGATCATCACGCGCTGCTTTTGCCCGCCGCTCATGCGAAACGGGTACTCGTCGATGCGCCGCTCGGGATCGGGAATGCCCACCCTGCCCAGCCATTCGATGGCCTTGGCGCGCGCTGCCGCGCCGCGCAACGCGGTGTGCGTTTCGATGGCCTCGACGATCTGCTCGCCGATGCGCATGACCGGGTTCAGGCTCGTGCCGGGCTCCTGAAAAATCATGCCGACCTTGCCGCCGCGGATACCGCGCATCTGCGATTCGGGCAGCGAAAAGACTTCTTGTTCGTCGAGTTCATATCGGCCCTGTGTGACACGGCCGTTGTCGGGCAGCAGGCGCATCAGCGCCAGCGCGGTCATGCTCTTGCCGCAGCCCGATTCGCCGACGAGCGCGAAGGTCTCACCGCGCCGGATCGACAGCGTCAGGCCATCGATGGCCTTGACAAGGCCAGCATCGGCGTCG
>DASQOS010000317.1:0-2298 GCA_035644375.1 Rhizobacter sp. | reverse complement strand
GCCCGCCCTCGGCGCTGCGGGGCAACCGCGCTTGTCAGACACCACGCCAGTCACCGGTAGGTTGTGTCGGATTCGGGCGTGCCGCTGAGCCAGGCGCGCCGTCTCGCACTAGGCTGCTCACACCACAACGCTTCAGGGACGCCAACGCGTCTCTTGGATGAGACAAGCACTGAGGACCACCATGGCACAAAGCAGCATTCTCGGGGGCGAGCGCGCCCCCAGCCAAGCCCGCGGCAGAGGCGCCGACCTGCTCGGCCCGAGCGACAGCTCAGACAGCGGCAGCGACGTTCAAGGCGAAATGCCGATGGCCACCGACACCGACGGCGGCCTGGTCGGCGCCATCACGCTGGAGGGCGACAGCGACAGCGCCGGGACCGGCGAACGTGCCTCGGCCGTGCCCGGCCACGAGCGCGACGCGACAGACATTGCGCCGGACCACATCAAGACCTTCGGCCAAGTCATCGACGACAGCCGGGACGAGGACGACAGGCTCGAAGACGAACCCGCATCGGAAGACGACGGCGAGCCGGCAGCCGGCGTGAGCGACATGGAAGTGGACGAGTACGACAGCGAGAACGATCCTGACGCCGACGAAGAACAAGGCACCGACGCCGCCTGAGTTGCACCCAGCGCTTGCCGGTGCCGGGTATCAAAGCCCGAGCGGGCCGCCATAGCGGTGCAAGTGAAACGGATGCCGACACAGGCCGATGCAAAAGCTGCCGACCGCCTGCTCGACCGCCTCGGCCAGGGATTTGCCGTGCGCGTTGGCGCCGGCCAGGTGGTCGCGTGCGGCCTCGGCCTGCTTGGCCAGCCCCGCGCGGTCGCAGCTCAGGTGGCGGCCATCGGCCACGATGCTCTTGCCGCCCACCATCACGTGGCGGATGCCGGTCGCGTCTTCGGTCAGCACGACCTGGTTGACCGGGTCGTTGACCGGGATCCAGTTGATCGAATGCAGATCGAGAAACACGATGTCGGCCAGATAGCCCGGCGCCAGTTTTCCGACCTTGTCGAAGCCGGTCGCGTAGGCGCCGCCGACGGTGGCGGCGGTGAACACCTCGGTCGATTGCAGCCACTTGGTGTAATCGGGGCCGCGCACGTTGGACACCATCGACGCATAGCGCATGGCCTCGTACATGTTCTGGTTGTCGGCGCACAGCGCGCCGTCGGTGCCGATCGCCAGGTTGACGCCGAGTTCCAGCATGCGGCGCGAATCGGCGATGCCGGCGCCCAGGCGCATGTTGCTGCCCGGGTTGTGCGACACCGACGCGCCGTGCGCGGCCAGGCGCCGCATGTCGTCGTCGTCCAGCCAGACGCCGTGGGCGACGGTGAAGCCCGGGCTCAGCATGCCGAGTTCTTCGAAATGCGCGGTCAGCGATTTGCCGTAGCGCTGCAGCGCCGCGATGGCCTGCACCTTCGACTCGGCCACGTGCGATTGCAAGATCGTGCCGTACTCGGCGGCCAGCCGCGCGCAGCCGAGCGTCAACTCGTCGGAGCAGTGCAACGGAATCGTCGGTGCGATGCCAAGGCGCACCTGCGCGCGGTCGTGCGGCCAGTCGCGCAGCGCCTGCTCCATGCGCTTCAGGATGAAACCGGTGTCGCTGCCCGCGCCCTCGATCTCCGCCCGGTAGGGCTCGGGCAAGGCGTCGTACAAGCCGGGAATGGCCTTGTAGAACGAGACGTCCTGCAGCATCGGCGACACCACCGCGCGCATACCGGCGTCGAGGTAGGCCTGGCCGATGGCATACAGCTCTTGCGGCGTGACCAGCGGAAAACCGAAGGTCAGGTCGTAGCAGGTGGTGCAGCCTTTTTGCACCATCTCGACGGCACCGATGTAGGTGTTGAGGTACTTGTGCTCCAGCGTCTGGTGGGTCGCCCACCCGCCGATGCCGTTGAGCAGCAGTTCGAGCGACCAGCGGTCGTGCGTGGCCTTGCTGAAGTTGGTGCTGCCGTGCGTGTGGCCGTTGACGAGGCCGGCGTGCATCAGCGTGCCGGCGGCATCGAAGCTCAGCGCGTCGGCCGGCGCTGCCATGCCCGGTGCACCAATCGTTTCGATGTGGCCATCGCGCACCAGGATGTCGGCGGCCGGCGCGGACCGGGTCGCGGGATCGAGCAGGCGGCCGCCGCGGATCAGAGTGATGTTGGACATGCGGTATTCCTTCGAAATGTCTTCACCGCAAAGACGCCACGGACAACTCAAGCCTCAAGAGACGCCCCGGCGACGTGCTCGCAGATCGCGCCCGGCGTCGTGAACCAGACGCCGCCCCGGTCGCGCTGGCGGGCGATGTGCTGCAGCGCGCG
>DASQOS010000316.1:0-6893 GCA_035644375.1 Rhizobacter sp. | reverse complement strand
CCCGCGCCCGCTGGCGCACTGGCCGCCGTTCGGTCCGCCTCACTGCCCGCCTGGGCCGCCTCGTGCGATTTCCACCACCACACGCCAAGGCCAGCGGCCAGCAGGGCGATCGCGGCCAAGACCCACGGCAGGGTCCGGCCGAACACGCGACGAGGCGGAACAAAGCCAGAACGCCGAGCGGACGGTACGGCCCGTGTCTTGGTGTGGTGGTGGTGCATGGCGTCTCGATGGCAACCGTGGCGGACACGGCATGCTGCATTGGACATGTTTCTCTTGTGTTGCAGCGACGCAGCGTACAGCTCGCGCATTCTCCACTTCACCCTGCACGCAGATCAACCGCCTTCGCAGACAGGTCTGTGGTTCGGCAAAAAGAAAACGGGCTGCGGCATTTCTGCTGCAACCCGTTGATTTTTGGCGGAGTGGACGGGGCTCGAACCCGCGACCCCCGGCGTGACAGGCCGGTATTCTAACCAACTGAACTACCACTCCATGATGGCTTCCGCGTGAGCGCAAGCGCCATCGAACTTGGCGTCCCCTAGGGGATTCGAACCCCTGTAATCACCGTGAAAGGGTGGTGTCCTAGGCCTCTAGACGAAGGGGACCAATTCGCTGCTATCTCTTGAACTGCGCTGCCACCGCGAACTTGCGTTGTTGGTGGAGGTAAGCGGGATCGAACCGCTGACCTCTTGCATGCCATGCAAGCGCTCTCCCAGCTGAGCTATACCCCCTTTTGGTCAGCAACCGAAAAGGTTCGCACTGTTCAAGCGAGACCGCGATTATAGCCAGCTTTTTAAGCGGCTGACAAACGCACCAGCACCGTTTCGCGAGGGAAAAGCGCCAGCACAGCGTCGATCGAAGGGGTTTGCGGACGACCGCACACCAGCACCCGAATGGCATGCGCCAGCTGCGGCATCTTGATGCCGTGCGCGGTGAGGGTTTCCTTGATTGCGGCACCGATGGCCACCTTGTCCCATTCGACGGTGGCGAGTCTGTCGCGCAGGGCCCGCAATGCGGGGCGCACGGCGTCGGTCACGTGGCTGGCCAGGTCTTCGGGTGGCGGCGCGACATCGGCGAAGTACGGACGCACCCAGTCGGCCAGTTCGAGCGTGGTCGTGCAGCGGTCCTTGAACAAGGAGATGACGCGCGCCACTTCGGCCTGCAGCGCAACCACGTGATGCACGCGGGCCAGCTGCGCCGCCACCAGCGCAGCCAGCGGTTCGTCGGCCATGGCTTTCAGGTACTGGGCATTGACCCAGCTCAGCTTGGCTGCGTCCCATTGCGCAGGACTCTTGGACAGGTGACTGCCATCGAACCAGGCCACCAGTTGCTCGCGCGAAAAGATCTCTTCATCGCCATGGCTCCAGCCCAGCCGGGCCAGGTAGTTGAGCATGGCTTCGGGCAGATAACCGGCCTCTGCATAGGCCGTGACGCTGACGGCGCCACGGCGCTTGGACAACTTCTGGCCGTCGTCGCCGAGGATCACCGGCACGTGGCCGAACAGGGGCAGCGGCGCACCCAGCGCATGGAAGATGTTGATCTGCCAGGGCGTGTTGTTGACGTGCTCGTCGCCGCGAAACACGTGGCTGATGTTCATGTCCCAGTCGTCGACGACCACACAGAAGTTGTAGGTGGGTACGCCATCGGCACGCACGATGACCAGGTCGTCGATCTCGTGGTTGGCAATGCCGATGCGGCCCTTGACCAGGTCGTCCCAGCTCACCACGCCATCTGGCGGGTTGCGAAAACGGATGACCGGTGGCACCCCGGCCGGAATCGGCGGCAAGACCTTGTTCGGCTCGGGACGCCAGCGGCCGTCGTAGTGGGTCTTCTCGCCGCGCGCACGTTGCGCTTCGCGCGTCTGTTCCAACTCTTCGGGCGTGCTGTAGCAGCGGTAGGCCTTGTCCTCGCGAATCATCTGCTCGACCACCTCGCGGTAGCGGTCCAGGCGCTGCATCTGGTAGATCGGGCCTTCGTCGTACGCCAGGCCCAGCCACTGCATCGAAGCCATGATTTGATCCACCGCGTCCTGCGTCGAACGCGCCACGTCGGTGTCTTCGATGCGCAGGATGAACTCGCCGCCATGGTGGCGCGCAAACGCCCACGAATACAGCGCGGTGCGCGCAGTGCCCAGATGCAGAAAGCCAGTGGGGGAAGGGGCAATGCGGGTGCGGATCTTTCGGGTCATTTTGAAAGCGAGTCGAGGCCGCGCGCGAGGTCGTCCTTCAGGTCCCGAACATCGTCCAATCCCACGGCGACGCGGACCATGCCCTGCGTGATGCCGGCGGCCTGCCGCTGCTCTTCGGTGAGCCGGCCGTGCGAGGTGCTGCCGGGATGGGTGATGGTGGTCTTGGTGTCGCCGAGGTTGGCGGTGATCGAGCAGATCTGCGTGCTGTCGATGACGTGAAAGGCGTTCTTTCGCGCCAGCGCTGCGCCGCCGGTGTGCTGGCCTTTGACGATGAACGACAAGACCGCGCCGCCGCAACCCGATTGCTGCGCCATCGCCAGCGCATGTTGCGGATGCGACTTGAGCCCGGGGTAGAACACGCGCTCGACGGCGGGCTGGGTTTCGAGCCAGCTCGCCAGTTCGAGCGCCCGCGCACTCTGCGCCTGCATGCGGATCGACAAGGTCTCCAGGCCTTTGAGCACCACCCAGGCGTTGAACGGCGACAGCGACATGCCAGTGCTGCGCATCACCGGCATGAACGTCTCTTCGATCAGCTGCTCGCTGCAGCAGATCGCGCCTGCGATCACCCGCCCCTGTCCATCGAGGTACTTGGTCCCGGAGTGGATGATCAGGTCGGCACCGTAGTCGATCGGCCGCTGCAGCGCCGGCGAGCAAAAGCAGTTGTCGACCACCAGCATCGCACCGGCTTCTTTGGCCACTGCCGACAGCGCGCGAATGTCGCACACCTCGGTCAGCGGGTTGGTCGGCGACTCGGCAAACAGCAGCTTGGTGCTGGGCTTGAGCGCCTTGCGCCAGGCCTGCACATCGGTCTGCGACACGAAGCTGGTCTCGACACCGAATTTGCCGAACTCGCGCCCGAGCAACATGATGGTCGAACCGAACACGCTTTGTGAACACACCACGTGGTCACCGGCCTTCAACAAACCCATGCCCATCAGCAAGATGGCACTCATGCCGCTGGCGGTGGCGATGCAGGCTTGCGTGCCTTCGAGCGCGGCCAGGCGCCGCTCGAACATCGTCACGGTCGGGTTGGTGAAGCGCGAGTAGATGAAAGCTTCTTCTTCGTTGGCGAAGCGTGCGGCTGCGGTCGCCGCATCGGGCTGGACGAAGCTGCTGGTGAGAAACAAGGCTTCGGAGTTCTCGCCCCAGGCGCTGGGCGGCAAGCCTTCACGCACGGCCAGCGTGTCGAGCCGAACACCCGTCGGCAGCTTCACGCGCGGAATTCTCTTGTGCACCATGGCCGTCACTCCGTTTCGTTCTGCAGCGCCAGCCGTGTGCGGTCGTTGTTCTCTTCTTCGCTGCCCTGCGACTTGCGCTGAACCGCGATCGCGTCGAAGTCGGCCGCAGACACATCGCCGGTGACGTAGTGGCCATCAAAGCACGAGGCCTCGAATCCTGTCAGCTGGGGGTTGAGTGCGCTCACCACGCGCTTCATGGCGTCCACGTCCTGGTAGATCAGCGCGTCGGCGCCGATGAACTGGCGGATCTCTTCGATGCTGCGGTTGTGCGCGATCAGTTCTTCGCTGGTGGGCATATCGATGCCGTACACGTTCGGGTAGCGCACCGGCGGCGCCGCCGATGCCATGTAGACCTTGCGTGCGCCGGCATCGCGCGCCATTTGCACGATTTCTTTCGAGGTGGTACCGCGCACGATGGAGTCGTCGACCAGCAGCACGTTGCGGCCCTTGAACTCCACGCCGATCGCATTGAGTTTTTGCCGAACCGATTTCTTGCGCACGCCCTGACCCGGCATGATGAAGGTACGGCCGACGTAGCGGTTCTTCACGAAGCCCTCGCGGTAGGGCTTGCCGATCTTTTGCGCGAGCTGCATGGCCGACGGCCGGCTCGATTCCGGGATCGGAATGACCACATCGATTTCGTTCGGGCGGATGGTCGAAATGAGGCGCTGCGCCAGGGTCTCGCCGAGGTTCAAGCGCGCCTGATACACCGAGATACCGTCCATGATGGAGTCGGGCCGCGCCAGGTACACGAACTCGAACATGCAAGGGTTCAGGGTCGGGTTGTCGGCGCATTGCTGGGTGTGGATCACGCCTTCCAGGTCGATGAACACCGCCTCGCCCGGTGCCACATCGCGTATCACGCGGTGGCCCGTGCCTTCGATGGCCACCGATTCGCTGGCCACGACCACTTCGCGTCCGTCAGGCGTCGCGCCCTCGCCAAAACACAGCGGGCGGATGCCGAACGGGTCGCGAAACGCCAACAGGCCGTACCCCGCGATCAGCGCGACCACCGCATACGAACCCCTGATGCGTTTGTGCACCGCGCGCACGGCCTTGAAAATTTCAGCGGGCGACAGCGGCATGTCGCGTGCCGCCACGTCGAGCTCGTGCGCCAGGATGTTGAGCAGCACCTCGGTGTCGCTCTCGGTGTTGATGTGGCGGCGGTCGATGTCGAACAGCTCTTTCTTCAGCGCCGGCGCGTTGGTCAGGTTGCCGTTGTGGACCAGCACGATGCCGAACGGCGCGTTGACGTAAAACGGCTGCGCTTCCTCTTCGCTGTAGGCGTTGCCGGCGGTCGGGTAGCGCACCTGGCCCAGACCCACCACGCCGGGCAGGGCCCGCATGTTGCGCGTGCGGAACACGTCGCGCACCATGCCGCGCGCCTTGTGCATGAAGCAGCGTGTGCCCTGCATCGTGACGATGCCTGCAGCATCCTGCCCACGGTGCTGCAGCAGCAGCAAGGCGTCGTAGATCAACTGGTTGACCGGGGCCTTGGAAATCACACCGAAGATGCCGCACATAAGCCGAATCCTTGAAGTTCAACGCGCCGCGTTCAGGCAGGCAGGCGTTCGGAAAGTTGGGGCGCAAGCACGGGCCGCAAGCCCGTCAGCGCACTGTTCAGCCAGTGTGCCCCGACGCAAGCGTGCCATGAATTTGTTTTCGCCAACGGCGTCAGGTTGATCAGCGTGGCGGCTGCCAACAAAAGCACGGTCCCACGCACCAGGCCGAATGCCGCGCCCAGCAAGCGGTCGACCGGGCTCAGCGGGGAGGCCTGGATCAGCAGGCGCAGCACGCCCGACGCCACGGCCCATACCAGCAACGCGGCCATGAAAACGGCGGTAAACGCAGCGCCCCAATTCATCGGCGAACCGGGCTGACCCAGCGGGATGTGCGGTGCCGCCATCGGTGCGAGCCACTGCGCCGCGAAATACGCGGCAAACCAGCCGAGCAGCGACATGATCTCGAACGCCAGACCGCGCATCGCACCGACCAGCATCGACAACACCAGAACGCCCAACAGCACGCCATCGACCCAGGACATCGGCGGGCATCAAAGCGTGTAGACGGCCGAACTCATGCCGGAGGACTTGATTTTCCCGGCGGCTTTGTCGGCTTCATCGCGCGAGGCGAACGGCCCGACACGAACGCGGATGCGGTTGCCGGCCGATGTCCCCACCACCTGGGTATAGGTCTTGAGGCCGAGCTTCTCGACCTTTTGCCGCGCTTCGCGCGCGGCAGCGGCTTCGGCGAATGCGCCGACCTGCACCACGAATCGGCCTGCCGCAGCAGGTGCCGCAACGGGTGCAGGGGCCGGTTTGTCTTCGAGCAGGGCCTGTGCGCGTCCGCTGTCTGAGGGCGGCGGGCTCGGCTTCTTGTCTTCTGCAGCCGGTGCTTTGACCGCAGCGGGAATGGGTTTGGTCACGGGCTTTGGAACCGCAGGCTCTGCCTTGGCTGCCGATGCGGCCGCCACCTCTTGCCCCGCTTCCGACGGGGTCTCGTCGATCACTGCAGGCGGCACGGCCGGCTTGGCCGGCTTGACGGGAGGAGCGACGCGGGTTGGCGACGCACCGGCGACCGGCGGGGCCGAGCCATCCTTGCGCGCAATCTCGATCGGGATGTCGACCGACACCGGACGCGGCTGGGTTTCGAACAACAGCGGGAAGCCGATCACACCGGCAGCGACCAGCACCACCGCACCGACGAGGCGCTGGCGCGCACGCGTCTTCACCTGCTGCAGCGAATCACCGGATTCGCTGGCCCGGGGCCTAGGCGCAAGCTCTGCCTTGCGTTTGAAAAATGACAGCAAACCCATGCAGTGCTGATTCCAGGTGGGCGTAGAACGGGCTGAGGCGCGGGGCCGGAGCTTCTTCACCGCGACAGCGGTGCGGGTTGCAAGCCGCTTCAATCCGCTGTGGTCAACCGATGTGTTTGGCGGTCAGACGGGGCAGACCGTCCTTCAGCACGCCGCCCACGGTGTAAAACGAGCCGAAGACGACGATTCTATCAGCGGGGTCTGCGGCAGCGATGGCTGCCCGCAGGGCGCTGGAAGGGTCGGGATGGCACTGCGAACTCACCGGCCCCGGCCCGGGCAGCGCCAGGCGTTGCAGCAAGGCCTGCAACTCGACGGCCGACGCAGCGCGGGCGATCGGCAGGTCGCAGAAATGCCAGTGGTCCACCAGCGCTGCCATGCGGCCGATGATGGCGGGAATGTCCTTGTCGCTCATGACGCCGAACACCCCATGGGTGCGTGGAAAGAAGCCCATCTGATCCAGGTTTTGGGACAGCGCCGCCACCGCATGCGGGTTGTGCGCGACGTCGAGCACCAGCGTCGGCTGCCCGGGAACAATCTGAAAACGCCCGGGCAATTCGACCAGGGCGAGACCGTTTCGAATGGCCTGTGCCGTGACCGGCAGCCTGTCGCGCAGCGCTTCGAACGCCGCCAGGGCACCCGAGGCATTGAGCAGTTG
>DASQOS010000315.1:0-2856 GCA_035644375.1 Rhizobacter sp. | reverse complement strand
TTGATCTCAGACGCGGGAAACGGATAGGGGAACAGGAACTCCACCGAATCGAAGCCGGCCTGGGCGGCCTTCTCGAAACGGTCGAGGAACGGCACCTCGTTGAAGAGCATCGTGAGGTTGGCGGCAAATTTCGGCATGGGTCTGACCTTCCGTATCAGGAGACTCGGGGGCAATGCGGTGTGCAGTGGCGCCGGCCGCCGATCCGTCAAGATCAGCGGCCGATGCAGCGAGTTTAGTCAAGCAAACCGACAGTCTCGATGCCTTGCGGTGCGCGGCAATCGATTTCTTCGAATTCGTTGACCTTGTCGATCTCGGTGCCCATCGACACGTTGGTGATGCGCTCGAGAATGCACTCGACCACCACCGGCACGCGGAACTCTTGCGCCATCTTCAGCGCCTGCTTCAGCGCGGGTTCGATTTCCTCCGGCTGGGTCACGCGCAAGGCCTTGCAGCCCAGGCCTTCGACCACGGTCTTGTGGTCGACGCCATAACCGCGCACGGCTTCGTCGGTTTCAGGCACGTTGATGTTGTCGAACGCCAGCTGGACGCAGTAGTCCATTTCGAAGCCGCGCTGCGATTGGCGGATCAGGCCGAGGTAGGAGTTGTTGACCAGCACGTGCACGTAGGGCAGCTTGAACTGCGCCCCGACGGCGAGTTCTTCGACCATGAACTGGAAGTCGTAGTCGCCGGAGATCGCGACCACCGACTTCGACGGTTCGGCGCACACCACGCCCAGCGCTGCCGGCATGGTCCAGCCCAGCGGGCCGGCCTGGCCGCAGTTGATCCACTGGCGCGGACCGAACACGCTGACGAACTGCGCGGCGGCGATCTGGCTCAGGCCGATCGTGCTGACGTAGACGGTGTCGCGGCCGAAGACCTTGTTCATTTCTTCGTAGACGCGCTGCGGCTTCAGCGGCACGTTGTCGAAGTGGGTCTTGCGCAGCATGGTGCGCTTGCGTTCGGCGCAGCGGCTCGCCCACTCCGTGCGGTCGGGCATCTTGCCGGCGGCCTTGCGTTCACGCGCCACTTCGACGAACAGTTCGAGCGCGAACTTCGCGTCGGACACGATGCCGAGCTCGGGCGTGAACACACGGCCGATCTGGGTCGGTTCGATGTCGACGTGCACGAAGGTGCGGCCCTTGGTGTAGACCTCGACCGAGCCGGTGTGGCGATTGGCCCAGCGGTTGCCGATGCCGAGCACGAAGTCGCTGGCGAGCATGGTGGCATTGCCGTAGCGGTGGCTGGTCTGCAGACCGACCATGCCGGCCATCAGCGGATGGTCGTCGGGGATCGTGCCCCAGCCCATCAGCGTCGGCACGACCGGCACGCCGGTCAGTTCGGCCAGTTCGACCAGCAGCTCGCTGGCGTTGGCATTGATGACACCGCCACCGGAGACGATCAACGGCTTGGCCGAGGCGGCCAGCATGTCCAGCGCCTTCTCGATCTGCTTGCGTGTCGCTTTCGGCTTGTAGACCGGCAGCGGCTCGTAGGTGTCGATGTCGAATTCGATCTCGGCCATCTGCACGTCGAATGGCAGGTCGATCAGCACCGGGCCCGGGCGGCCCGAGCGCATCAGGTGGAACGCCTGCTGGAAGCAGCGTGGCACCAGGCCGGGTTCGCGCACGGTGACCGACATCTTGGTCACGGTCTTGGCGATGGTCTCGATGTCGACCGCCTGGAAGTCTTCTTTGTACAGCCGCGCACGTGGCGCCTGGCCGGTGATGCAAAGAATAGGAATGCTGTCGGCGATCGCCGAGTACATGCCGGTGATCATGTCGGTGCCGGCCGGGCCGGAGGTGCCGATGCACACGCCGATGTTGCCGGCGCGGGCACGGGTGTAGCCCTCGGCCATGTGCGAAGCGCCTTCAACGTGGCGCGCCAGCACGTGCGAGATCGATCCGCGTTCACGCAGAGCTGCGTACAGTGGATTGATGGCGGCACCAGGCACGCCGAAGGCCTGCGAAACGCCTTCTTTTTCCATCACCAGAACCGCAGCCATTGCTGCTTTCATGCGTGCCATGTTGATCTCCTTTGAGGTCTTACCGAATACCGAATTCTCGACCCAGCATAGTCCCTGGAACCGGTCTGCTGGGGAATCCAAGCCTGGGGATAAGTCCTATTCCTGGGCGGAATGGACACGAGCCGTATTCAACTCGTCTCGGGTGCGCAATGCAACCCGCCGGGCAGCCGCGGCGAAATCGGGTCCGGCCGATGCATACAGGATTGCGCGCGAAGAATTCACCACGATGGCTGCCCCCGGGCGCCAGCCCGCCTGCACCGCTTCTTGCGCGTGGCCGCCCTGGGCGCCGATGCCCGGGATCAGCAGCGGCAGGCTGGGCGCCAACTCGCGCACCCGGGCGATCTCACCCGGGAAGGTGGCGCCGACCACCAGGCCCAATTGACCGCTGCGGTTCCATGACCCTTGCGCCAAGCGGGCGACGTGTTCGTACAGCCGGTCGCCGCTGGCCAGCCGTTGCGCCTGCAGGTCCGAGCCGCCCGGGTTGGAGGTACGACACAGCAGGATCAGCCCCTTGTCGGGGTAGCGCAGCCAGGGTTCGAGCGAATCGAAGCCCATCAGCGGCGACAGCGTGACAGCATCGGCCTGGTAGCGTTCAAAGGCTTCGCGGGCGTACTGCTCGGCCGTGGCGCCGATGTCGCCGCGCTTGGCGTCCAGGATCACCGGCACCTGCGGTGCCACGCGCTTGATGTGGGCCATCAGGCGCTCGAGCTGCTCTTCGGCACGGTGCGCGGCAAAGTAGGCGATCTGCGGTTTGAAGGCGCCGACCAGGTCCTTGGTGGCATCGACGATGGCGGCGCAAAAGTCGTAGATGCGGCTCGTGTCGCCTTTCCAGGGCG
>DASQOS010000314.1:0-9197 GCA_035644375.1 Rhizobacter sp. | reverse complement strand
GAGGCCATCGCCGGCGACTTCCTGGACGGCCTGTCGCGCGAGGGATTTCGCATCGCCCACGACATCTCCAGCTACAGCTTCCCGGCCTTGGCCAAGGCCGCCGCGCCGCGTCTTCGCCCCGGGGCCGCGTTGCTGACCTTGACTTATCTCGGCGCGGACAGGGTTGTCCCCGGGTACAACACCATGGGCTTGGCGAAGGCGTCGCTCGAGGCCAGCGTGCGCTACCTGGCTGCCAGCCTGGGCCCAAAAGGTGTGCGCGTGAACGGCATTTCGGCAGGGCCGATCAAGACACTGGCGGCCTCGGGCATCAAGGGTTTCGGCCGGATTCTGGAGGTGGTCGCCGCGAACTCCCCGATTCGACGCAACGTGACGCTCGACGACGTCGGCAACGTGGCGGCTTTTCTGTTGTCTGACCTGGCCTGTGGGGTCACCGGTGAGATCACTTACGTGGACGGGGGTTTCAGCAAGGTGGCCGGCGGCATGATCGACGAGGCCGCTGTCGACTAGGTTTTTCCTGGGTCATCCACTGCGCTGCGACAAAGCCCTCATCGGAGGGCTTTTTCACTCAGAGGTCATCCAATGCGCGCAATGCGCCGACCAGCGCCGGCGAGGTGGTGGACAGCAGCACGTACGTGGGCAGGGCCTGCAGATAGTTGCGGAATCGCCCCTTGCCGGCAAAGCGCTCGCGGAATGAAGAGCGGTCGATCCAGTCGCCCAGTCGCGGAACGATGCCGCCGCCGATGTACAGGCCACCGCGCGCGCCCAAGGTCACCGCCAGGTTGCCGGCCACAGTGCCCAGCAGGCTGAAGAACAGGTCGACGGTCGCCACGCAGCGGGTGTCGCTGCCGGCCAAGGCCCACTGGGTGACTTCTGCCGGCGTCAGTTGTTTTGCCGAAGTGCCCTCCACCAGGCACAGGGCGCTGTAAAGGTTGACCAGCCCGGGTCCCGACAGCGCCCGCTCGGCCGAGACGTGGCCAAAACGGGTCCGCAGCGCGGCGATCACCGCGTCTTCCAGCGAACTGGTGCCGCCCAGCGTCACATGGCCACCTTCGCCAACGATCGGCACCAGGCGACCCGCTGCCGAGGTCAGCAGACCCGACACACCAAGCCCCGTACCGGGGCCGATCAGCCCCAGCGGCGCGCCCGCCACCGCCTGCCCTGAGCCAACCTGCCGCAGCTCGGATGGCACGAGCGACGGCAGCGAAAGCGCCAGCGCCGTGAAGTCATTGATGAACAGCAAACGTTCCAGGCCCAGCTCCCGGCGCAGCCCCTCGACCGAAAACGACCATGGGTGGTTGGTCATCTGGATCAGGTCGCCACCGATGGGCGTTGCAATCCCCATCGCGCACCACGGCGGGACGGTTTTGCCCTGGTCGCTCAGATAGCGGCGCATCGCGTCTTGTAAGGTCGGGTAGTCCGCGGTGGCATAGGTCGCCAGGTCACTCAGCGCTGCCTGTGCGTCGGCCTGCCAGGCAAAGCGTGCATTGGTCCCACCGATGTCGGCCACCCAGCGCGGAAATGTCGGTGCTGCCATGGCCTGTCAACTTGCGTTGCGCACGCAGTCGACGAAATAGCTGTGCGTCTCCGCGTCGCCGTCCTCTTCCACCAAACCGTGCACATCGGTGTCGAAGCCCGGAAACTGTGCGTTGAACGAGCGCGTGAAGCGCAGATAGTCGACGATCTTCTTGTTGAAGCGTTCGCCCGGAATCAGCAGCGGAATGCCCGGCGGATACGGCGTCACCAGCGAGGCCGTGATGCGACCCTCCAGATCGTCGATGGACACCCGCTCGGTCTCGCGGTGAGCGATGCACGCGAAGGCGTCGCTCGGTTTCATCGCGGGCTGCAGATCGGACAGGTACATCTCGGTGGTCAGGCGTGCCATGTCGCCCTTGGCGTAGGCCTCGTGGATCGCTTGGCTCAGGTCACGCAGACCCATGCGTTCGTAGCGCGGGAAAGCCACACAAAACTCAGGCAGGATGCGCCACAAGGGCGCGTTCTTGTCGTAGTCGTCCTTGAACTGCTGCAGCGCGGTCAGCAGCGTGTTCCAGCGGCCTTTGGTGATGCCGATCGTGAACATGATGAAGAACGAATAGAGGCCCGTCTTCTCGACCACCACGCCATGCTCGACCAGAAACTTGGTGACGATGCTGGCCGGAATGCCGGTCTTGCCGAACTTGCCCGACATGTCCAGCCCCGGCGTGATGATGGTGCACTTGATCGGGTCGAGCAGGTTGAAGTTCTCCGCCAGGTCGCCAAAGCCGTGCCACTTTTCGCCCGCGTTGAGCAGCCAATCGCTGCTCTTGCCGATGCCGTCGGCCGTCAGCTTGTCCGGGCCCCAGACCTTGAACCACCAATCCTTGCCGTACTCCTTGTCGACCTTGCGCATGGCACGCCGGAAATCGAGAGATTCCGCAATGCTTTCTTCGACCAAGGCCTTGCCGCCGGGCGCTTCCATCATGGCCGCGGCGACGTCGCAGCTGGCGATGATCGCGTATTGCGGGCTGGTCGAGGTGTGCATCAGATAGGCCTCGTTGAAGAGGTGCCGGTCGAGCTTGCGGTTCTGGGCGTCCTGCACCAGCACCTGCGACGCCTGGCTGATGCCGGCCAGCAGTTTGTGGGTCGACTGGGTCGAGAAGACGAGTTGGTCTTTCGGCCTGGCCCGGCTTCGCCCCATCGCATGGTAGTAGCCGTAGAAGCTGTGGAATGCGGCGTGCGGCAGCCAGGCTTCGTCGAAATGCAGGGTGTCGATGTAGCCGTCGAGCGCGTGCTTGATGGTTTCGGTGTTGTAGAGCACGCCGTCGTAGGTGCTTTGCGTCAGCGACAGGATGCGTGGCTTGACCTTCTTCGCGTCCAGGCCCTTGAGCAGCGGGTTGGCGGCAATCTTCTTCTTGATCGCGGCCGGCGAGAACTCGCTCTGCGGGATCGGCCCGATGATCCCGTAGTGGTTGCGCGTGGGACGCAGGAACACCGGCACCGCACCGGTCATGATGATGGCGTGCAGGATCGACACATGGCAGTTGCGGTCGACCACCACCACGTCGCCCGACGCGACCGAGTGGTGCCACACCATCTTGTTGGAGGTGCTGGTGCCGTTGGTGACGAAGAAGCAGTGGTCGGCGTTGAAGATGCGCGCCGCGTTGCGCTCCGACGCGGCAATCGGGCCGGTGTGGTCGAGCAGCTGGCCGAGTTCGTCGACGCTGTTGCAGACGTCGGCGCGCAGCATGTTCTCGCCGAAGAACTGATGGAACATGCGCCCGACCGGGCTCTTCAGGAACGCCACGCCGCCGGAGTGCCCGGGACAGTGCCACGAATAGGAGCCGTCCTGCGCGTAGTCGACCAGCGCACGGAAGAACGGCGGTGCCAAGCCGTCCATGTAGCTCTTGGCCTCGCGAATGATGTGGCGCGCCACGAACTCCGGCGTGTCCTCGAACATGTGGATGAAACCATGCAGCTCGCGCAGCACATCGTTGGGCAGGTGTTGCGAGGTGCGGGTCTCGCCGTACAGATAAATCGGGATTTCGGCGTTCTTGCGACGGATTTCCTCGATGAACTTGCGCAGGTTGACGACCGCCGGGTCGATGTCGGGACCGCCGGCAAACTCTTCGTCGTCGATCGACAGGATGAAGGCACTGGCCCGGCTTTGCTGCTGAGCGAATTGCGACAGGTCGCCGTAGCTGGTGGCGCCCAGCACCTCGAAGCCTTCTTTTTCGATGGCTTCGGCGAGTGCGCGAATGCCCAGCCCGGAGGTGTTTTCCGATCGGTAGTCTTCGTCGATGATCACAATGGGAAAACGAAAGCGCAGCATGGCTTCTCCACTCGCAAAACTGAGAAAGCGCGAAGTGTAGGGCCACGCGCGGGCATCTCGATGACGCGGCTTACACTGCGCCGCAAGCGGTTCACAAGGAGACCCCATGGACGTGTCGCTCCCCGCCTTCTGGTGGGTGCTGGCGGGCGTGACGGTGGCGGCCGAACTGGCCACCGGCACCTTTTATCTGCTGATGCTGGCGCTGGGCATGGCGGCGGCGGCCGTTGCCGCGCACCTGGGGCTGGCATTGACATGGCAGATCATCGCTGCCGCACTGCTGGGCGGCGGCGCCACCGCCTTGTGGCACTGGCGCCGCATGCGCCAGCCCCCATCCCAGCCGGTGGCCTTGAACCACGACGCCAACCTCGACATCGGCGAGCGCGTGACCGTTGTCGCGTGGCTGCCCGACCGCACCGCCCGGGTGTCGTATCGCGGTTCGATGTGGACCGCCCGCCTGGACCCCGAAGCGCCGGCCCTGCCGGGCGAACACATCGTCAAGGCCGTCGAAGGCAACTGGCTGGTGCTGATGCCGGTCTCGACGCATTGAACTTTTTACTGAAAGCAGGCCCATGGAAATCGCTCTGGTCATCGCGGTCATCGCCGCCATTTTCATCATCCGCACCATCAAGATCGTGCCGCAGCAAAACGCCTGGGTCGTCGAGCGGCTGGGCAAGTTCGACCGCACGCTGACGCCGGGCCTCAAGTTCGTCGTACCCTTCATCGAGCGGGTCGCCTACAAGCATTCCTTGAAGGAAGTGCCGCTCGACGTGCCGAGCCAGGTCTGCATCACCAAGGACAACACGCAGTTGCAGGTCGACGGCATCATCTACTTCCAGGTCACCGACCCGATGCGCGCGAGCTACGGCTCGAGCAACTACATCTCGGCGATCACGCAGCTCGCGCAGACGCTGCTGCGCTCGGTGATCGGCAAGATGGAGCTCGACAAGACCTTCGAAGAGCGCGACCACATCAACATGTCGGTGGTGGCCGCGCTCGACGAGGCGGCGTCCAATTGGGGCGTCAAGGTATTGCGCTACGAGATCAAGGACCTGACGCCGCCGGCCGCGATCCTGCATTCGATGCAGGCGCAGATCACCGCCGAGCGCGAGAAGCGCGCACTGATTGCCGCCTCCGAAGGCCGCAAACAAGAGCAGATCAACATCGCCACCGGCGAACGCGAGGCCTATATCGCGCGCTCCGAAGGCCAACGCCAGGCCGAGATCAACAAGGCCCAGGGCGAAGCCGCCGCCATCGTCGCCGTCGCCGACGCCACGGCCGAAGCGATCCGCAAGATCGCCGAGGCGATCCGCTCGCCCGGCGGCGAACAGGCGGTGCAGCTCAAGGTCGCCGAGAAAGCCGTCGAGGCCTATGCGCAACTGGCGCAGAAGAACAACACGATGATTGTTCCCGGCAACATGACCGAGGTCTCGGCGCTGATCGGCACGGCGATGGCTCTGATGAAGAGCCGGCCGCCGAATTGACAATGGCGCGCAATGTGTTGGGCACCGAGCTCGTGCCCTGCTCCTACGATCCGCTGACCGGTTTTTTTCGCGACGGCTGCTGCGACACGCGTGACGCGGATGTCGGAGCCCACGTCATTTGCGCCAAGGTGACGGCGGCTTTTCTGGCTTTTTCGGCTGCACGCGGCAACGACCTCGGCACGCCTCGACCCGACGCGCGCTTTCGCGGCCTCAAGCCAGGCGACCGTTGGTGCATGAGTGCACTGCGCTGGAAAGAGGCGCTGGACGCGGGGGTCGCGCCGCCGGTCATCCTGAAGTGCACGCACGAACGTGCACTCGACTATGTTCTGCTCGAAGCGCTGCAGGCGCATGCCCTGGAACCCGTAGGCTAAACTCGCGGCCTTCCGGAGAGATGGATGAGCGGTTTAAGTCGCACGCCTGGAAAGCGTGTGGGGGCTAATAACCCCCCGCGGGTTCGAATCCCGCTCTCTCCGCCAGTGATGCCAGGAAAGCTCCGCCAGACGGGGCTTTTTTATGCGCCCACTCCGACAAAGATGGCTGCGGCCGTGATTTCTTGGGCAAGAAGCCCCGCGGAGCGCTGTCTTCCTTGCTCCTCGGGCGCGCGAATTGCAAGCGTCGACCTGACGCGCCCGCATCGGGCGGACAGGGAACAGATACCGCTGGCCTGACATCTGGGCACTGCCTGGGCGATACAAACATGAAACCAAATCGGACGCATCGTTGAAGTCATTCGTTCAGCTTTCATTCATCGCATTGCTCGACGCACACAGGCACACCGGCCGACAGGAAGAATCGTGACGCAAGAAAAAACTACTGCTGGCGTGGCGAACCCGTTTGCAAACTATTCCGATTCCGACACCGTCACGATCCGCGGAAAGCGGCTGGTGCTGGCTGAACTGGTCGATCCGAAGCTGTTCGACGAGCTCTATTTGAGGGGTGCGACTGAGCAGGCCCGCAACGCTGCCCCCTATGCGTACATCGTCGACGACAGTTGGTTCAATCCGGTTCTTCTCGAACTGGCGGCCGAAGAATTCGACATGTTCACAGGCGACTGGACGAAGTGGGAAAACCGCTATCAGGCCACCTTCAGATCGCCGTTGAACCCGGTGCTCGGACCGGCGTCGTCTCTCTACTTCAGCCTGGTCAATTCCTCGTGGTTCGTGAACTTCTTGTCCAGCATCATGGGCATTCCCAATCTGATCGCAGACCAACAGCTGTACGGCGGCGGTCTGCACGAATCGCGCAACGGCGGCAAGTTCGGGATCCATCGCGACTTCGACCGTCACGCCAACACGGGCCTGACGAACGAGCTGTCGATCATCACCTACCTGAACAAGAACTGGGATCCCGAGTGGGGTGGAGCGCTTGAATTGTGGGACCAGGATAAAAGCCAAAGCGTGCAAAAGATTCAGCCCGAGTTCGGAAGATCGATCGTCATGAAGCACGGAGCGCACAGCTTTCACGGCCATCCCAAGCCGCTGAAAATGCCCGAAGGTCAGCGCCGCAGATCCTTGTCGGCGTACTACTACAGCAACTCCACCGCACCCGACGACAAGAGCATTCCCGCGTCGACCTACTTCCTGGTCGTGGAACCAAAAGACGTTGTCGTGGAGGCGCTGAAAAGCCTGACCCCGCCTCTGCTTTGGAACGCGGTGCTGAAGGTGTTCCGCAGTTGACGCCGGCGTCCTGAGTCGTGGAAGCTTCGTTCGGGATTCATCAACGAACTCCCATTCAGGACGCTAGGCGAGGACACTAGGCAAGCGGCTTCGCACGCTGCGCCGCCCGCACGCGCAGCACGTCTTCATACAGCGCCAGGTACTTGACGGCTGCGACGCCCCACGAAAACTCCTGGGCCATCGCACGCAGCATGATCTGCCGCCAAACCGTGGGTTGGCTGTAGACACGCAACACCTGCTCCAGCACGGCGTACAGAGCCGCCGGTGTCGCCGCATCGAAAGAGAACCCGGTGGCGCGGTCCGTGCGCAGCGCCTCATCGCTCGCGGCCACCACCGTGTCGGACAGGCCGCCCACCCGGCGCACCACCGGCAAGGTGCCGTAGCGCAAGCCATACAGCTGGGTCAAGCCGCAAGGCTCAAAGCGCGACGGCACCAGCAGCGCATCGGCACCCCCGATGATGCGATGCGCCAGGGCTTCGTCATAGGCGACGCGCACGGACACCTGTTTTGGATGGGTTTGCGCTGCATTGAGAAACGCTGTTTCCAGCGTCGCATCGCCGTTGCCCTGCACCGCCAGCTGTGCACCGCGGGCCAGCAGGCCGGGCAATACGGCGAGCACGAGATCCAGGCCTTTTTGCGAGGTCAGGCGGCTGACCACGCCGAACAGCGGCGCATCGGCTTTCGCCTCCAGCCCCATCTCGACCTGCAAGGCTTTTTTGCACGCTGTCTTGCCGCGCAGGTCCACGGCGCTGTAGCGCGACGCGAGACCGGGGTCTTTCTCGGGGTTCCACACCGCTCCGTCGACGCCATTCAGAATGCCTGATACATCGGTGCCGCGGCCGCGTATCACGCCATCCAGCCCATTGCCGAACTCGTGCGTGGCGATCTCGCGCGCATAGGTCGGGCTGACGGTCGTGACGCGGTCCGAAAATTTGAGCCCCGCCTTCATGAACGACAGCTGGCCGTGGAACTCGAGTGCTTGCGCCGCCATGAAGCGCGATGGCAGGCCGAGCAGATGGAAATCGCCTGGCGGAAACAGGCCTTGGTAGGCCAGGTTGTGCACCGTGAAGACGGTGCCGACCTGGGTCGGTGGATGCGCGGCCACATAGGCGCAGGCCATCGCGGCATGCCAGTCGTGTGCATGCAGCATGTCGGGCAGCCATGCTTCATCGAGCTCGCCGGCGGCCAGATGTGCTTCCACCCAGCCGAGCAAGGCAAAGCGCTGCACGTTGTCCGGCCACTCGCTGCCGCCGCTGGCCTGGTAGGGGCTGCCGCCACGCCGGTACAGGTAGGGCGCATCGACGATGTACACCTGCACGTGGCTGTACGGCAGCTTGCCGCGCCGCAAGGTCACGCGTCCGGCGCCGAAGACGGGGCCGATTTCGCGCACGGCCTTCTGGTGCAGCACCGCGTCGATGATCGCCGGCAAGCCCGGCAGCACCAAGCGCACATCTGCGCCGCCGGCCATCAAGGCCTGGGGCAACGCCCCCACCACATCGGCGAGACCTCCGGTTTTGACCAAGGGGAAAACTTCGGCGGCAACTTGCAGTACCTTCATGAGGTCAGTTTGTTCAGCATGTCGCGGGTGACCAGCGTGATGCCGTTCTCCGACCGATAAAAGCGCTCGGCGTCCAGCGCATCGTCTTCGCCGATGACCATGCCGTCCGGAATGCTGCAGCCGCGGTCGACCACGGCGCGCGTCAACCGGGCGCCGCGCCCGACCTGCACACCCGGCAGCAGCACCGACCAGTTGACCGTGGCGTAGGAATGCACACGCACGCTGGAGAACAGCACGGTGCGAAACACGTGGCCCGACACCAGGCAGCCGCCGGAGACCAGCGACTCGATCGCCATGCCGCACCGGTCGGGCTGGTTGTGAACGAATTTGGCCGGCGGCAGCTGCGCCTGGTAGGTCCAGATCGGCCAACGGGTGTCGTACAGGTTCAGCAGCGGGTCGGTGGCGGTCAGGTCGATGTTGGCGTCCCAGTACGCGTCGATGGTGCCGACATCGCGCCAGTACGGCTCTTCGCCGTGGCGTGTGCTGACGCAGCTCAGCTCGAACGGATGCGCCGCCGCACAGCCATTGCGCACCGCGCGCGGAATGATGTCTTTGCCGAAGTCGTGGCTCGACGTCTCGTCGGCCATGTCCCGCTCCAGCTCTTTGTAGAGATAACGCGCGTTGAAGATGTAGATGCCCATGCTGGCCAGCGCCAGGTCGGGGTTGCCCGGCATCGG